>NZ_BAAHXB010000129.1:0-15670 GCF_054657215.1 Endothiovibrio diazotrophicus | reverse complement strand
GCGAGCCCTTATTCGCCGGAGGCCCGGAACAACCACGAAGATACGGGTTTTCGAAGTGGCGATCCGCTCGGGACGGCCAATGCCACCCGTTGCGGGGCGGCGCCTTCGTTGAGCGGTGAAGCCGCCCTCAAACAGCTCCCTGCTGGTCGCCGTCGAAGAGATCCTCCAGCGCCTCGGCGCGCGCGGGATGCGGGGGCTTGAGACCGAAGTGGCGGTAGGCGTTGGTGGTGGCGACCCGTCCGCGGGGGGTGCGCATCAGGTAGCCCTGCTGGATCAGGTAGGGCTCCAGCACGTCCTCGATGGTGCCGCGCTCCTCGCCGATGGCGGCGGCCAGGTTGTCGACCCCCACCGGACCGCCGTCGAACTTCTCGATCATGGTCAGCAGCAGCTTGCGGTCCATGAAATCGAACCCCTCGGCATCGACGTTGAGCATGTCCAGCGCCCGCCCCGCCACCTCGATGGTGACGTGGCCATCGGCCTTCACCTCGGCGTAGTCGCGCACCCGGCGCAGCAGCCGGTTGGCGATCCGCGGGGTGCCGCGGGAGCGGCGCGCCACCTCGTGGGCGCCCTCCGGGTCCATCTCCATGCCGAGGATCTGAGCGGAGCGGGCGACGATGGTGGAGAGGTCCGCCACCGAGTAGAACTCCAGGCGCTGGACGATGCCGAAACGGTCGCGCAGCGGCGAGGTGAGGAGTCCCGCGCGGGTGGTGGCGCCGACCAGGGTGAAGGGGGCGAGGTCGAGCTTGATCGAGCGGGCGGCGGGGCCCTCGCCGATCATGATGTCGATCTGGTAGTCCTCCATCGCCGGGTAGAGCACCTCCTCCACCACCGGGCTGAGGCGGTGGATCTCGTCGACGAAGAGCACGTCGTGGGGCTCCAGGTTGGTCAGCAGTGCCGCCAGGTCCCCCGGTTTCTCCAGCACCGGCCCCGAGGTCTGGCGCAGGTGGACTCCCATCTCGTTGGCGATGATGTGGGCGAGCGTGGTCTTGCCGAGGCCGGGTGGCCCGAAGATCAGCACGTGGTCGAGGGCCTCGCGGCGGTTGCGCGCGGCGGGGATGAACACCTCCATCTGCTCGCGCACCCGCGGCTGGCCGATGTAGTCGTCGAGGCGCTTCGGACGTATGGCGCGATCGATCGCCTCGTCTTCGGAGGAGCCGGCGGCGGAGATCAGGCGGTCGTGTTGGATCATTGAAAAAAGTGACGGATGGCGGGTAACGGATAAGCGAGTGACGAAGGCGTCAGGCGTACATCAAGCGGCGCCCCCGCGGCTCGGGTATGGAATCACCGAACTCCTCGGTGGTATCGATCCACAGCGAGATCGCCTCCTTGGCCGAAGCGAGGGCCGACTCCCGAGTGTCCCCATGGGCCATGCATCCCGGCAACCCCGGCACCTCGGCAACGTAGGATTGGTCCTCTTCGCTCCGGTAAATGATCGTCTCGTACTTGTACATCACCGCCCCTCCACCATTCGATACTTCACCAGGATATTGCGAACCTGACGACCTTGGTAGGGTTTCGCCTTCCCATCGACGCATCCCACTACACCATCCCGCAACAACCATAACGAAAACGGCGACCAGAGTCGCCGTTTTCGCCTGAAGCCTCCTTCTCGTTTCCACGCTCTGCATGGAAACGTCTGCTTTGACGCTCCGCGTCGTGCCAAACGAAAGCACCACAACGTTGCATCCCGCTCCGCCCAAGGACGCAGAGCGTCCAAGATCCCTGGTTGCGACGCAGAGCGTCGCAACCAGGGATCCAGAGATCCGAAAAGGCGAAGGGGCGACCCTCGTCGCCCCTTCGCCTGAAGCCTGAAGCCTGAAGCCTGAGATCTAAAGCCGAAGCCTCCTAAAACTCCTCCCACTCGTCCCCTTCGTCACCCTTCGGCGGCGGAGCACGCTTCGGTGCCGGGATCGCCGCCCGCGGTTTCGGTTTGGGGGCGGCCTTGGGCGCGGGACGGGGCGGGTGCGCGGGAGCGCTGCGCGGCGTCGGCTCGGAGGAGCCGCCGCCCTCCACCTTGAAAAAGGCGATCAGCTTCCTCATCTCGGCGGACTGATCCTCCATCGACTTGGCCGCCGCCGCGGTCTGCTCCACCAGGGCGGCGTTCTGCTGGGTCACCTCGTCCATCGACATCACCGCCTTGTTCACCTGCTCGATGCCGGCGGACTGCTCGGCGCTGGCGGCGCTGATCTCGGCCACCACGTCGGAGACCCGCTTGATCCCCTGGACGATCTCCTCCAGCGCCTTGCCGGAGTTCTCCACCAGGTGGCTACCCTCCTCGACCCGGTTGACGCTCTTCTGGATCAGCTCCTTGATCTCTTTGGCCGAGTCGGCGGAGCGCTGGGCCAGCTTGCGCACCTCGGCGGCGACCACGGCGAAGCCGCGTCCCTGCTCGCCGGCGCGGGCCGCCTCCACCGCCGCATTCAACGCCAGCAGGTTGGTCTGGAAGGCGATCTCGTCGATCACCCCGATGATGTCGGCCACCTGCTTGGAGGAGGCGTTGATGCCGGACATCGCCTCCACCGCCTGCTGCACCACCTGACCGCCGTGCTCCGCCTTGCCGCGGGCCTCGCCGGCCAGCTGGTTGGTCTGGCGGGCGTTGTCGGCGTTCTGCTTCACCGTGGAGGTGAGCTGCTCCATGCTGGAGGCGGTCTCCTCCAGGCTGGCCGCCTGCTGCTCGGTGCGCCGGCTGAGGTCGAGACTGCCGGCGGCGATCTCGTGGGCGGCGGTGGCGATCTCGCCGGAGGAGAGGTGGATCGAGCGGACGATCGCGGAGAGCTTCTCCTTCATCTCCCCCAGCGACTCCATCAGCAGCCCCACCTCGCCGCGGCAGGTCACTTCGATGGCGGCGCCGGAGAGATCGCCGGCGGCCACCTGCCGGGTCACCTCCACCGCCCGGCCGAGGGGGGTGACGATGTAGCGGCGCATCAGCCCGACCAGCAGGATCAGCGCGCCCGCCAGGGCAACCACCATCACCAGCGAGCCCTGCCACAGATTGGCGCTGAGTGCCGCCTGGGCGTCGTCCAGCGGGCGGATGATCTCGAAGGCGCCGTGCATGTCACCCGGCTTCTTGCCATCCATCCGGTAACCGGTCACGTCCTTGCCGTCGTCGCGCCCCCACAGCTCCTTGGACGTGGCGGGATCACCGTGACAGACCATGCAGCTCTCACCGAGGCGCACCGGGCGGAAGTAGCGCACCGCGTTGCGTTCATCGTCGACCATGTAGTATTCGACGGCCGCGGGGTTGGACTTGAAGTAGTCGAGCGCCACGGCCTCCACGGCGTCGGGCTCGTTGTCGGAGTTGCGGGCGCCGACCCGCGGGGTGCGGAACTCGAAACCGCCCTCCCTCGCCTTCGCCTTGGCGGACTCCCAGGCCGTGACCACCGGGACACCGGCGAGCACTTTGGTCCTGCGCTCCTTCTCGCTGAGGGAGGCGTCTTCCGCCGCTCGGCGCAGCACCTCGGCGGAGAACAGGCCCACCTCCCACTTCGCCTCCATGTTCTCGCGCACCGATTCGGCCATCAGGATCAGATTGCGGGCGGCATGCACCTCGCTCCCGATGGCCGACTCCTGATCCTTGTAGGCATATCCAGCGAACAGCAGCGCCATCATCGAGACGAACAGCACCGCAATGATCAAGCCGAAACGAAACCCCAGGCTGTGACTCATCGGCATTTCCGGCGATCCCCCACTTGATTGAGTTGGGCCCATCTCCCGGTCCGGCGACAGGGAGAGAGGATTTCCCGAGCAAATCACCGCCGATTCTTGTCGTATTTTTCCTTAAACACAATACAAAGATTCGTTACAGGCGTTCATGAATCGGAAAAGGTGTCGGCTACTTCCGTTTCATCACCCCCTGAAGGGCACGCCGGATGATCTCCTCGCTGGCGAGCCCCTCCTCCTCCACCGCCCCCACCATTCGGGAGGCCTCCGCCGGCTTGTAACCCAAGGCGATCAAGGCACTCACGGCATCCTCCAACTCCCCCGCCCTGGGGGCCAACGCCGCCGGGGCGCCACCCGCGGGCAGCACCTCCGGCATCCCCCAATCCTTCAACCGGTCGCGCATCTCCACCACCAGCCGCTCGGCGGTCTTCTTGCCAACGCCGGGGGCGCGGGTGAGCGCGGTGGCGTCGCCGTCGCGAACGCTGCGCACGAAGTCGTCGGTGCCGATGCCGGAGAGGATCGCCAGCGCCATCTTGGCGCCAACGCCGCTCACCTTGATCAAGCTACGAAAGAGGGTACGCTCCGCCGGGGTGGCGAAGGCGAACAGGGTGTGGGCGTCCTCGCGCACCGCCAGGTGGGTGTGCAGCACCACCTCCTTGCCCACCTCCGGCAGGACGTAGAAGGTGGACATCGGCGCCTCCAGCTCGTAGCCGACACCGCCGACGTCGACCAGCAGGAAGGGGGGGTGTTTCTCGGCGATGACGCCGCGCAGTCGTCCGATCATTGCAGTCTCCGATAGACGGTGCGCCGCGCACCGGGGATGCGGCCGAGGGTACCGGCACTGTGGGCGTGGCACAGCGCCACGCCGAGGGCGTCGGCGGCGTCCGCCTGAAGTTCGCCCTGCAGGCCGAGCAGCACCTTGACCATGTGCTGCACCTGCTCCTTGGCGGCCCGCCCGCCGCCGACCACCGCCTGCTTGATCTGCTGCGGGGTGTATTCGTCCACCGGCAGGCCGCGGGTCACCCCGGCGACGATCGCCGCACCGCGCGCCTGGCCCAGCTTGAGGGCGGAGTCGGCGTTGCGGTGCATGAAGACCATCTCGACGGCCATCTGCTCGGGGGAGAACGCTTCGATCACCTCGCTCACCCCCTCGAAGATCTGCTTCAGCCGCTCCGGCAACGGCCCCTCCTTGATGCGGATGCAGCCGCTCACCACGTAGCCCGAGCGAGGGCCCTCCACGTCGATGATGCCGTAGCCGGTGAAGCGCGAGCCGGGGTCGATTCCGAGGATGCGTGGCATGGGGGACCCGGTTAGGGAATTAAAGGAAGACCGGACAGGATTAACCGGTTTTGAATCGAAGAATTGGACAGGATTAACAGGATTTGCAGGATTAACAGGTCAGAGGGTAGAGGGTTATCTTGCCTTCGTGCTCGCCGGATCGTTCCCTCCCATTCTCCCGCTTCCACGCCCTGCAAGATAGGGGGTTACAACACGGAGCGTCTTAACCGGAAATTACCGCGAGGACCAAGCGATTCGGTGTGCGCCACCCGCGAAGCAGCATTCAACCTTCTGACCTGTTAATCCTGCAAATCCTGTCAATCCTGTCCAATTCTTCATCTTCGGGAAGAAAAATGGCAGAAGCCTGGACACGAAACAGCATTCAGCCTTCTGACCTGTTAATCCTGCAAATCCTGTCCAATTCTTCTCTTCAACGATCAGCCCAACTGCACCAGGATCTCTTCCGAGATATCGGCGTTGGAGTAGACGTTCTGCACGTCGTCCAGATCCTCCAGCATGTCGAGCAGGCGGATCATCTTCTGGGCGTCGTCCAGGCCCACGGCACTAGGGGTGGCGGCACGCATCGTCACCTCGGCACTCTCCGCCTCCAGACCGGCCGCGGCGAGCGCCTCCTTCACCTCCATGAAGGCTTCGGGGGTGGTCAGCACGTCGAAGGAGCCGTCATCGTTGTTCACCACGTCCTCCGCCCCCGCCTCCAGGGCCGCCTCCATCACCGTATCCTCGTCGGCGCCGGCAGGGAAGCTGATCACCCCGGAGTGGGTGAACTGGAAGGCCACCGAGCCGGAGGTGCCGAGGTTGCCGCCGCATTTGGAAAAGGCGTGGCGCACCTCGGCGACGGTGCGGTTGCGGTTGTCGGTCAGGCAGTCGACCATCACCGCGGTACCGCCGGGACCGTAGCCCTCGTAGCGGATCTCGTCGTAGTTGTCCCCCTCCATCGCCCCGGAACCGCGCTTCACCGCCCGCTCGATGGTGTCCTTGGTCATGTTGCCGGCGAGCGCCTTGTCGATGGCCAGGCGCAGCCGCGGGTTGGAGTTGGGGTCGCCGCCGCCGGAGCGGGCGGCGACGGTGATCTCACGGATCAGTTTGGTGAAGAGCTTGCCGCGCTTGGCGTCCTGGGCGCCCTTGCGGTGCTGGATGTTGGCCCACTTGCTGTGACCTGCCATGGAATACCTCGTCTCTAACGATAAGCCTGCGAAAACGCGGGATTTTACCACCGGGCGAGAGGAGGCCCAAGCGGCGGGATATTGAACCATGAAGAACATGAAGGTGAAGAGATGAAGGGCATGAAGGATAAGGAGTTCCCCCTCGTTCCCACGCTCTGCGTGGGAACGTCGCTCTTGCGTGGGAACGCCGCTCTTACGTGGGAACGCCGCTCTTGCGTGGGAACGCCGCTCTTACGTGGGAACGCCGCTCTTGCGTGGGAACGCCGCTCTGCCTGGGAACGCCGCTCTGCCTGGGAACGCCGCTCTGCGACGCTCCGCGTCGTGTCGAACGGAGGCACCGAAACCTCCGCGCCCTGCCCCGTTGGCGGACGCAGAGCGACCGAGGTGTCCGGTTACGACGCAGAGCGTCCAAGGTATCCGGTTACGACGCAGAGCGTCATAACCAGGGGCAAGTGCAGCGCGATAGGGGTCGCCGCTACCGCGCCGACGCGAACGGAAGCAACGCCGTATCGGCTACGATCCAACTCGTCGAACGGGAGATACCGCTCAACAAGGACGTCGCCACTCGACGCCCGCTGCCCCCGTTCGCGTCGGCGCGGTAGCGCCGACCTACGCCCGAATCACCCGGCCCCAAGAAACCGTGCCGCCAATGCCATCGCCTCGGCCGAGAGGAGCAGTCCGGAGTGGGTGGCGCCGACCACCCGGTGGCCGGCCAGCCCCGGCAGGCGGGTCTCCTCCAGCGTCACCATACCGTCGCTCGGGCTCCCCAGCCCCGGCAGCACCCGCCCCAAACCGAAGGCGACATCCCCGGCGACCATCAGCACCTCGCGCCCCTCCGGGACCTGTGCCACCCCCTCGATCAGCGGCACCGCCGCCCGTTTGAGCAACCGACGACCCCAGCCCCATTCCACCACCCGCCGCGCCACCCCGCTGCCGCGCAGCGGCGAACCGAGCAGCACCACCCGCCCTGGAGGCGCCTCCGGATGGGCCAGCAGATAGCGCAGCACCAGGATTCCTCCCAGACTGTGGGCGACGAAATGGACCGTCGGCGCCTCCAGCGCGGCGACCCGCGCCGCCAGCGCCGCCACGCTCTCCTCCAACGGCCGCGAGGTGGTCGGATAGCCGAAGCGGCAGCACTGGAACCCTGCTCGACGCAGCCGCCGCTCCCACCCCACCATCGCCCAGCGCCCCATCCACAGCCCGTGGACCAACACCACCACCGCGTTCGAGTTCTGTAACATCCCCTTGGCACAATCCATCGGCAACTTCCCCGGGCACGGCCGGTCGACATGAACTCAGACGCCATCTGACAATCTCAGCAAGAGCGCCTACTATTAGCGGCTGACTCCGTCCACGGAAATCATCTAGAACGACACAAGGGTCCGATCATGACGAAATACGTCTACGCATTCCAAGAAGGTGACGGCAAGAACAAGAAGCTGCTCGGCGGCAAGGGGGCCAATCTCTGCGAGATGACCCAGATCGGCCTCAACGTCCCCCCCGGCTTCGTCATCACCACCGAGGCGTGCCTCGCCTACCTCGACCACGAGAACCACAAGCTGCCCAAGGGGCTGATGGACGAGGTGGAGAAGAACATCAAGGAGCTGGAGAAGGCCACCGGCAAGAAGTTCGGCGGCGCCAAGAACCCGCTGCTGGTCTCGGTCCGCTCCGGCTCCGCCATGTCGATGCCCGGCATGATGGACACCATCCTCAACCTCGGTCTCAACCAGGAGACCCTGGAGGGGATGATCAAGCAGACGGAAAACGAACGCTTCTGCTACGACGCCTACCGCCGCTTCATCCAGCTCTTCGGCAAGGTCGCCCTGGGCGTCGACGACGAGCACTTCGACGAGCACTTCGAGGCGGTCAAGCGCAAAGCGGGCGTGGCCGCCGACATCGGCCTCTCCGCCGCCGACCTCAAGGAGATCTCCAAGCTCTTCCTCCAGGTGGTGCTGGAGCAGACCGGCAAGCCCTTCCCCGAGGACGTGATGGAGCAGTTGAAACTCTCCGTCAAGGCGGTCTTCAACTCCTGGTCGGGCAAGCGCGCGGTGGACTACCGCCGCGAGTTCAAGATCACCCCCGACATGGCCAACGGCACCGCGGTCAACGTCTGCACCATGGTCTTCGGCAACATGGGCAACGACTGCGCCACCGGCGTGGGCTTCACCCGCGACCCCGGCACCGGCGAGAACGTGATGTTCGGCGAGTACCTGGTCAACGCCCAGGGCGAGGACGTGGTCGCCGGCATCCGCACGCCGAAGCCGGTGGCGGCGCTGGAAGAGGAGATGCCCGACCTCTACCGCCAGCTGGTCGACCTGCGCAACAAGCTGGAGAGCCACTACCATGAGGTGCAGGACTACGAGTACACCATCGAGCGTGGCACGCTGTACTGCCTGCAGACCCGCAACGGCAAGATGAACGCCACCGCCATGGTGCGCACCTCGGTGGAGATGGCCAACGAGGGGCTGGTCGACCGCAACCAGGCGCTGCTGCGCATCCAGCCCGAGCTGCTCGAACAGCTGCTCCACCCGCGCCTCGACCCCAACCACCAGCGCACCCCGCTGGCCCAGGGGCTGCCCGCCTCCCCCGGCGCCGCCTCCGGCAAGGCGATCTTCGACGCCGACCGTGCGGAACTGATCGGGCGGGCCGGCGAGAAGGTGATCCTGGTGCGTGAGGAGACCAAGCCCGAGGACATCCACGGCTTCTTCGCCTCCCAGGGCATCCTCACCTCCCGCGGCGGCAAGACCTCCCACGCCGCGGTGGTCGCCCGCGGCATGGGCAAGCCCTGCGTCGCCGGTGCCGAAGGGATCGCGGTCAACGTCAAGGCGCGCATGGCCGCGATCGGCGACACCGTGATCAACGAGGGCGACACCATCACCATCGACGGCTCCTCCGGCAAGGTCTACGTCGGCGAGATCCCCACCGTCGACCCGGAGTTCTCCGACAACCTGAAGACGCTGCTCGGCTGGGCCGACGAGGTCGCCACCCTCAAGGTGATGGCCAACGCCGACACCCCGCCCGCCGCCGAGAAGGCGCGCAGCTTCGGTGCCATGGGCATCGGCCTGTGCCGCACCGAGCGGATGTTCAACGACGTCGACCGGCTGCCGATCGTGGTCGACATGATCCTCGCCGACACCCTGGAGGAGCGTCGCGACGCGCTGGCCAAGCTGCTGCCGATCCAGCGCGGCGACTTCAAGGGGATCTTCAAGGCGATGTCGCCGAGCCCGGTCACCGTGCGCCTGCTCGACCCGCCGATGCACGAGTTCCTGCCCACCGAGAGCCAGCTCCTCGACGAGCTGGGCCACCTGCGCGCGCTGCAGACCAACATGACCGGCCTCAACGATCTGGTGCTCAGCCTGCGCCTGCTGCGCCCCGGCGCCAGCACCGAGATGCCCGCGCCCTTCGACACCCTCAACGCCGAGCTGGTCGGCGAGGCGATCGCCAAGAAGGAGAAGATGCTCTCCAAGGTGCGCGCGCTGTTCGAGGTCAACCCGATGCTCGGCCACCGCGGCGTGCGCCTCGGCGTCACCTTCCCCGAGATCTACCGGATGCAGATCCAGGCGATCCTCGAGGCCGCCGCCGAGTGCGAGAAGGAGAGCGTGGCGGTCGAACCCGAGATCATGGTGCCGCAGGTGGTCAGCCCCGAGGAGCTGAAGATCGTCAAGAAGATGGTCGACGAGGTTCAGGCCCAGGTGGAGAGCCAGTACGGGGTCAAGCTCAAGTTCAAGTTCGGCACCATGATCGAAACGGTGCGCGGCGCGCTGCGCGCCGGGCGCCTGGCCGAGGAGGCGGAGTTCTTCTCCTTCGGCACCAACGACCTCACCCAGGCCACCTTCTCGTTCTCCCGCGAGGACGCCGAGAACAAGTTCCTGCCGCAGTACATCGAGGCGGGGATCCTCAAGGACAACCCCTTCGAGTCGCTGGACTACAACGGCGTCGGTCGGTTGATGGAGATCACCGTCAACGATGGCCGCGCCAGCCGCGAGGGGCTGAAGGTGGGGATCTGCGGCGAACAGGGTGGTCACCCCCGCTCGATCCGCTTCTGCCACCACGTCGGCCTCAACTACGTCTCCTGCTCCGGTCCGCGGGTGCCGGTGGCGCGGTTGGCGGCGGCCCAGGCGAAGCTGCTGGAGAAGAACTACACGCCGGGTGACATGCTCTAGGGATTCGGGCCTTGGGGGCCCGAATCCCTCAGGTCTCGAGTGAATGAAACGGGCGGCCTTCGGGCCGCCCGTTTTCTTTGCCCGCCTTCCCGCCGGACAGACCCGCGCCCGCATTCTCGTCCGCTGGTAAGAAAGGGGCGATAGGGGTCGGAAAGGACTAACGTCCTCCCCGCTGGCTTCTGCGGGAGCGGCAATACCGGGATGAGATCGAATCTGCCTTCCGCGAAGCAGAGCCGCGACGCTGGCATCATCAGGGGGACGCGCTCTATTTTGAATACCGCAGCGCAGCGCAGGGGTTCGACGGTTCGCTGCCCGGAAAATCGAGCGGCCGGCCTCGGCCGTGTCGACGCGCGCGACCTGTACCACAACCTCGCAGCGGACAGCGGGCTACGAGACAAAACCCGCGCCGCCCTGGTCCAGGTCGAACAGGCCTACTGCCTGACCTCCGCCAACGACCAGCGCTGCCATCCCTCTGACGAGGAGCAGGCAAGGATCACCACCACCGAGATCAACATGCTCATCGCCGCCTGACGTTTCCCCTCACAAAGAGGGCCTCCATCGACGCCGCCCACCCCTGGCACGTCCCCTGCATTATCCCACTCCACCACCAGCGAGGCGCCATTTTTCCGACGCCGGCGCCTCGACAACAACCGCCCAAGGGGGAGATGGATATGACCGGTACCACCGACATTTCGACCATTTTGGAGAACCTGGCCGCCGTCGAGGCGATGGCCGGGAATGACGCCCGGGCGCTCAACGAGTGCGAGGAGCAGTACCGGGAGCTGGTCGAACTCGCCCCCCACCACCCGGAGGCGCTGCGCCGCTTCAACCAGTTCCGCCTGCGCAACCTGGCGGTGTTGCCGCAGCGTCCCCAGATCCTGGTCGGCACCATGGGCCGCCACGCCTTCCCCAACGTCCACACCTTCGACCTGATCCGCTACGCCGACGTGGTCTCGCTGACCATCATCGAGGCCCAGGCGGCGATCGACCGCATCCCCTTCAATCCCTACGCCGACAGCCTCCAGGGGATCCTCGCGCGGCTGCCGGAGGGGTTCACCCCGCTGATCTTCTGGGACATCCAGGTGGACGGCCGCCACCTCCTCCCCTCGGGCCTGGAGGAGGCGCCGTTCCCCACCGCCGCCGGCATCCACGAGGTATTCCGCCGCGACGCGGTGCGTCACGCCGCCCGGCTGTTCGACGTGGTGGTGCCACTCTCCTCCACCTTCGTCCCCCACCTCAAGGCGCTCACCGACCGCCACGTGCTCGACATCCCCTTCGGCCTCAACTGGGCCGCCATGGGCGGCGTGGTCGCCCCCGCCCACCGCAAGGAGATCGACGTCGCCATCACCTTCGACGACACCTTCGCCTCGGAATTCGAGGGGGACCTGCGGGCGCGGGTGATCGAGCGGATCGCGGCGCTGGAGCGTCGCCACCCCGGCCGTTTCACCTTCCGCCACGCCGGTGCCCTGGAGGAGGCCGAGCGGCTGGAGCTGCTCGCCCGCTCGCGCATCGCGGTCAACGTGGTGGGGATCCACGGCCCCTACAACCGGGTCACCTGCGAGGCGCTGGCCGCCGGCTGCCTGCTGCTCCAGCTGACCAACGACCGGCACACCATCCCCAGCGACATCGGCGACTACTTCCGCGACGGCGAGCACCTGGTGCAGTTCCGCCTCGACGAACTGGAGGAGAAGCTGCTCCACTACCTCAGCGAGCCGATGGAGGGGGCGCGGATCGCCGAACAGGGGCGCCGCTTCGCCGAGGAGCACTACGGCTACGACCAGCTCTACCTGTGGCTGTTCGAAGAGGTGGCCCAATTGAAGATCAGCGCCGCCGACCGCCCCAACGTCGCCGATTCGCTGTTCCACCAGGGCCTCAGCTACTGGCACTCGGAGAATCCGGAACTGATCAAGATCGGCGCCCTGCTGGCGGTGCAGACCCTCGCCTACGCCGCGCCGGAGGTGCGCGACAACAACCTGCTGGTACTGCTGCCGCAGTTGGCCCGCTGGTTCGCCCCGGAGATGCTGAGCCAGTTGCTGAGCGCCGACGACACCTTCGCCGAGGCGCTCCGCGGCGACACCGCCGAGCTGGTCGAGGGGATCGCCGCCCGCCTTCCCGACCGCCTGCTCCACCGCTGGAACCGGCTCGCCGCCCGCCTGGAGCTGGGCCGCGCGGAGCGGGAAGAGGTGGAGGCGCTACTCGCCGACCTGGAGCGCGGCGAGGGCGACCCGGCGCTGGACGACGAGACGGTCATGTTCAACAGCCGCATCCGCGCCGACCACCTGAGCGAGGCCGAGGAGCGCCACGCCCGCATCGCGCTGCTCGACATCCCACGGCTGCGCCACGGCGGCAACCCGGCGGGGATCGCCCGCGCCTACCACGACTTCATGACTTGGCACTGCCACCGCCGGCTGGCCGCCGAGGGAGACTTCGACGCCGCCCGCCATCTGAAGGCCGCCGCCGCCCTGCTCCCCGACAATCCGACCCCGCCGGAAGGAGCGCTGTTCATCGCGGGGCGCCGTCCGCAGGCCACCGTCTCGCCGATCGGGGCGGATTCGACGGTGCGGGCCGCCAGCGCCTGAACGTCGGCGACCCACGATAAAAAAGGCGCGCGGATCACTCTGCGCGCCTTTTTTCGTCGGGACCGGAACAGGGGTCGGCACGGCATGCGACGAGGCACTCCCGATAAACCCCGTGTCCATCCTGCCGAACGGGACGAAGCCGTCGGACGGGACCAACCGGCCCGAACCCCGCTGCCTCCGCTCACGTCGCCGCGGTAGCGGCGACCTACACCACCCCCGCTTCGGCTACAACAACCCCTTCCCCTGCACCGCCTGCTCCTCCAGGTGGCGCCCCACCGCCTCGTCCAGGGTCAGCTCGCCGTCGATCACCGCCCGGTGATAGCGGCGCATCCACGGCCCGGCGAGCACCCGCGCCTCGCGAAACTCGGCGAGGATGATCTCGGCGAAACGCCCACCGGCGGCCATGAAACCACTGTCGAAGTAGTCCCGCTCGGTGCGCATCCGGTCGTAGGCGAGGCGGCGGATCTCGGCGGACCAGCGGCCGTCGCGGAAGGTGAGTTGCCCGTAGCTGGCCCGCGGATCGCCGTCCATCGGGGTGCCGACGGAACCGACGTTGACGATCAGGGTGTCGCGGAAGCGGCGCAGCAGCGGCTTGTGGGTGTGGGAGGCAATAAAGAGGTCGCGCCGGTCGCCGAGCCGCGCCGGCAACTCCTCGTCGGGCACCGAGGCGCTGATCCCGGCCCGGTTACCGAGGCGCGAACCGTGGGTGACATGGACCCCGCTGCCCCCCTCCAGATCGGTCAGGTCCAGGTGGTCCGCCCAACCACCGAGCCGCGCCAGCTCCGCCTCGCCCAACTGGTCGGCGGCGAAGCGGGCGAAGCGGGTCAGTTCATACTGGGGGGTGTCCGGCTCCGGCACCTCGCGCTGGGCCTCCACCACGTACTCTTCGTGGTTGCCGGCCAGCAGCCGAATCCCCGGCAACGCCGCGCGCAGACGGTGGAGGCAGTCGAGGCTATAGGGGCCGCGGCTCACCAGATCGCCGTTGAGGATCACCTCGTCGGGGCCCCAGCGGAAGATATCCTCGAGCACCGCATCGAGGGCGGGCAGATTGCCGTGGACGTCGGAGAGGACTGCGATCTTCATGGCGCTATGATAGCGGGTGTCGGACGAAACCACCCCCAGGTGTCGACGTCGCCCCCGGTTGGAAAGACCACCCCTGGTTGGAAAGACCACCCCTGGTTACCACGCTCCGCGTGGTAACCGCGGCCTCCGAGCCGGCAGAGGAGCTGACCTCGACGCTCCGCGTCGGCGCCGTTTCGGCAACCACCGCCGGTAGAGCAGGACGCAGAGCGTCCAAGGGCCGCCGGTTACGACGCAGAGCGTCGTAACCAGAATCCACCAGATCCACCAGAATCCACCAGAATCCACCAACATCAACCGAAGCCCCCATGATCGACCTCAACGAGATGACCATCTTCGTCAAGGTGGTGGAGGCCGGCACCTTCACCGGTGCCGCCCGCGCCCTCGCCCTGCCCAAATCCACGGTGAGCCGCAAGGTGGCAGCGCTGGAGGAGCGGCTCGGCGTCCGCCTGCTGCAACGCACCACCCGCCAGGTGACCCTCACCGAGCTGGGCGCCGCCTACTACGAACGCTGCGCCCGGGTGGTGCAGGAGGCGGAGGAAGCGGAGCGGGTGGTGAGCCACTCCCGCGAGGCCCCCTGCGGCCGGCTGCGCCTGTCGGCACCGGTGGAGCTGGCCGAATGGCTGGGCGGCGCAATCACCGACTACCTGGTCCACTACCCGCAGGTGGAGGTGGAGCTGGACCTCACCCACCGCTACGTCAACCTGGTGGAGGAGGGTTTCGATCTGGTGCTGCGCGGCGGCCAGCTGGCCGACTCCACCCTCATCGCGCGACGCCTCTACACCAGCCGGCTGGTGGTCTGTGCAACCGCTACCTACCTCGCCCAGCATGGCGAACCGGACACTCCGCGGGCACTGAAGGAACACGACTGCCTGCTCCACGGCGGCCCCGAACCGCTCCACTTCAGTGGATCGCACGGCGCCACCACGGTCACCCTCCAGCCGCGCCTGCGCGCCAACAATCTCCACCTGATCCGCAACGCCGCGTTGGCCCACCTCGGTGTGGCGATCATCCCCGACGATTTCTGCCGGCGGGAGCTGAGCGACGGCCGGCTGGTGGAGCTGCTCCGCGATTGGTCGTTGCCCGAGGGCGGGCTTTACGCCGTCTACCCCTCGCCGCGCCACCTGACGCCGAAGGTGCGCAACTTCCTGGAGCTGTTGACCGAGCGGATCGAGCGCTCGGATACCCCTTGACGCTCCTCTTTCGCGGCCCACATTGTTCCGCACTCGGAACAGTTCATCCAATGAGCCCCGGCTAATCCAGGATACGCAACAAATCTACACTCCTTCTCACCATCCACCCCCTTTCTCCCTGGAGGGATCGAGAATGAGCCGCACCATCCTGCACATCGACTCCAGCGCCCGCCGCGAGGGCTCCACCTCCCGCGAACTGGGCCGCCGTTTCATCGCCCGCTGGAAACAGCACCATCCCGAGGACCGGGTGGTCGAGCGCGACTTGGGCGCCGCCCCCCTTCCCCATCTCGACGAGACCCTGCTCGCCGCCTTCTTTACTCCCGCGGAACAGCACGCCCCCGCGGTCACCGAGGCGGCCACCCGCGCCGATGCCCTGATCGACGAGCTGTTCGCCGCCGACGTGGTGGTGATCGGCGCGCCGATGTACAACTTCGGCGTCCCCTCGACGCTGAAGGCCTACATCGACCATATCGCCCGTGCCGGACGCACCTTCCGCTACGGCGAGCGCGGCCCCGAGGGGCTAGTCCTGCCCT
>NZ_BAAHXB010000128.1:0-15837 GCF_054657215.1 Endothiovibrio diazotrophicus | reverse complement strand
GCTGCTGGAACTCTCCGGCGAGTTGATCGGATATGCCGCCTTTCACGACCATCCCGACAATTCCCGACATATCTTTGGCGTGGAGGTGCACCCGGCCCATCGACAACGGGGCCTTGCAACGTTCATGGTGGAGAGGATCCTGGAACGCACGCGCGACGAGGGCATTGAGCGTTTGCGCATCGGAGGCGGCAACAACCGCGGAACGAACGCGATCCACGAGGAGATTGGCGCAAGAGGACGCGCCTTATGCATCATCAAGGAACCCGGCAATTGGATCAGAATTCTACGGCATGGCGAAATCGATTGAAGAACATTCGGACAGTAGGACACCTATCCTGCGAATATCATTAACAGTGTGAATTTACATTTTTTTCGTTCTTGGAGAACATGTAGCGAGTTGACTTTTCCCCGCCCGGCAGGCTGTATTGGGCGCTATGAAGAAGTTGAAGATCTGCCTCATCAATCCGCGCTTCGAACCCTCCTACTGGGGTTTCGATTACGCCTTGCCGCTCTATCCCGGAGATGTCCGCTGCACCATGGTCACCGGTGCCTTGCCCCACCTCGCGGGGCTCACGCCGGGGCACGAGGTTCGCCTGCTCGACGAAAATGTCGAGCCTTTGGATTTCGAGCTTCTAAAAGGCTACGACATCGTCGGTGTGACCGGCATGAACGTGCAGAAGGAGCGCATGCGGGAGATTCTCCTCGGGCTGCGCGAGCGATCGATCTTCACCGCCGTGGGCGGCGCCTACGCATCGGTGGACGAGGGGTATTTCGATGGCCTTTGTGACGTGCTCTTCTCCGGCGAGGCCGATACCACGTGGCCCGCGTTCATCGAGCAGTTTGCCGCCGGGAACCCCTATGAAAGCGTCTACCGGCAGGCGCAGCCAACCGACATGGGCGCCCTGCCACCGCCCAGGTTCGACCTGCTCCAGGTAAGACGCTACGCGACGGGCTCCATTCAATTTTCGCGTGGCTGTCCGTTCCGCTGCGAGTTCTGCGACATCATCGTCACCTTCGGGCGTCGCCCGCGGATGAAACGCCCGGAGCAGATCATTGAGGAACTCGATCGACTGCGCGAACTGGGCTTCCTCGCGGCGTTTATCGTCGACGACAACTTCATCGGCAACAAGCGGGCGGCGAAGGAGCTGCTGCGCGCAATCGTCGCCTGGCAACGGCGGCACGCCTATCCGCTGCGCCTGAATACGGAGACGACGATCAATCTCGCCGATGACGAGGAGCTGCTCGACCTGCTCTACGAGGCCAATTTCCGTTCGGTGTTCATTGGGATCGAGACGCCGCGCAAGGAGTCGCTCGAGGAGACGAAGAAATTCCACAATGTCTCGGCCGACGGCATCGAGTCGCGGCTGACGCGTATCCAGAACGCCGGCATCGATATCAATGCCGGCTTCATCGTCGGTTTCGATCACGACGATGAGTCGATCTTCGACGACCAGTTCCGCTTTATCCAGGACAACGGGATCCTGCTGGCGATGGTCGGCATGCTCACGGCCATACCGAAGACCCCGCTGTATGAGCGTTTGCAGCAAGAAGGGCGACTGCGGCTGCATGATTTCAACTGCAACTATGTGCCGAAGCAGATGACCCCGGAGCAGTTGCAGCAGGGCTATTGGGATCTTCTGCGCAGGCTCTATGCCCCGGAGGCCTTTCTCGAACGCTATTTCAGGATCTACGCCTATCCGCAGTTCCGCCGACGCCGGGCGTCGATCGTCGCCAAGGGGAGCCGGCAGCGGAAGATCCCGACGCTGGTCTACGGGTTGTTGTTGACGTGGAATCTGTTCTGGACGCTGGTTCGCGAAAGGCAGTTGCGCAACTTGGGAACCGTATATTGGCGGTATTTTTGGCGACAGCGGCGGCTTTACCAGAAGGGGGTCTTCGGCTTTGCGCAGTTCGTCAACCGTTGCGTTACCCACTGGCACTTCTGGAAGTTCACCGAAGAGGGGACGAACGGCAGGTTGCGGATGTTCAATTCGGGTTAGCGGCCTGTTTTTCGTACTGGCGCTTTCTGCCGTTCCCGTCGCCGTTTTTGCGGTAGTCCGGGGCCACACCGTGTTTGCCGGCACGTATGAACTTCAACAGGTTGGCGACCTCGCCGACCTGCCCCAATTCGTTCTCCACCCGCGTCAGCGCATCCTGCCTGGAAAGTCCCTTGAGGAAGAGGGTCTTGTAGGCGGTACTCAGGGCCTGGATGCTCTCCCTGCTGAAATCCCGACGCTTGAGTCCGATGGTGTTGGGGCCGAAGAGCTTGCCGCGAACCCCGTGGGCCAGCATGTACGGAGGGATGTCCATGTTGTAGCCGCTGGCTCCGCCGAGGAAGGCGTAGTCGCCGATGCGCAGGTGTTGTTCGACGGCGGACATTCCCGAAATGACCACGCAATTCCCCACCTCCACATGACCGGCCAGGTTGACCGCGTTGGACAGAATGACCTCGTTGCCGATACGGCAGTCGTGGGCCACGTGGGAGTAGGCCATAAATAGGCCCCCGGAGCCGACGGTGGTCACACCGTGGCCCTGGACGGTACCCCGGTGCATGGTCGCGTGTTCACGGATCTCGTTGTCGTTCCCGATGAGCAGGGTGGTCTCCTCGCCCCGGTAACCCAGGTGTTGGGGGGCTCCGCCCAGGCAGGCGTGGGAGTGGATGTGGTTGCCGCTACCCAGGGTCACGTGCGACTTGATGTGCACGTAGGCGTCGAGGACGCAACCATCACCGATGGTGGTATGGGCCTCCACCAGGCAGAACGGTCCCACCGTGACACCCTCTCCCAAGCGGGCGGATGGATCCACGACGGCGGTCGGATGGATCGAAACATTCATCTGGAGAATCTCTTGGGGTAAACGGGGAGCGCGCGCGACGGGTTCCGTTGTGCTCTCGGCAATGGCTCCCGCACGCGCGACCTCCTGCATCCATGTAGCCGTTCCCGCCCTGCGCCGGACCACACCGGGGGGATCCCTGTAGGAAACCGGCGGAAGACCCAGGCTACCGCCCCCCCGCGGGCGTCCCCACCGCATCCAGCACCAGCGGCAGCTTCTCGCCACTCCCCACCACCACCACCTTGCTGTTGGGCGACTGCGACAGGTCGTGCAGCGCGCGGATCTCCAGCCACTTGAGCAGTTGCGGGGTGAGGTTGGAGCCGACCACCTCCTGGAACGCCTTCAGGCCGTCGGCCTCGATCTTCTGGCGCTTCACCTCGTCCTCCTGCTTGGCCAGCAGGTACTGGTAGGTGAGCGCGTCCTGCTGCGCCTTGAGCTTGTTCTCGATGGCGGCGTTGATCGAATCGGGCATCGCGACCTTCTCCACCACCACGTCCTCGAAGGCGAAGGGGAGGTTGGCAAACTCCTTGTGCGCCTCTTCGAGGATCAGGTCGTGCAGCGTATTGCGGGCGGTGGTGTAGAGCGCCTCGGGGGTGTAGTTGCCGATCACCTGGCGCACCGAGGAGTGGAAGGTGGGCAGGATCACCTCGTCGACGTAGTCGGCGCCGATGTGCAGCACCAGCTCCTTCAGCGCCTCGGGGCGGGGGTGGAAGATGGCGCTGACCCGCAGGTGGACGAACAGGCCGTTGTTGGTCAGCGCGTCCATCTCCACCGTGCGCTTCTGCTTGGTGACGTCGTAGATGTACATCTTGTTCCACGGCGCCACCACGTAGAGCCCCTCCTTGTAGACCCGGTCGGAGAGCGGCTCCTCCTCTTCCATGGCGCTGAACAGCAGCCCCGCCTGGCCGGGGTAGACGTAGATGAAGATCGAGGGGGCGAAGTAGACGATCAGGAACGCCAGGACGAACAGCAGCGAGACCAGCTTGACCTTGTGGTCGCGGAGTACGGCGAGCAGCTTCATGCGGATTCCTTCATGCGGAAACGGTGCCGGCGTCGAGTTTCACCACCCGGTCGGCGACGTGGAAATACTTTTCGTCGTGGGAGACGGCGATGACGGTCTTGCCCGCGGCCTTCAGCCGGGGCAGGTGGGTCTCGTAGAAGTAGCGCCGGAAGGCGGGATCGAGGTCGGCGGCCACCTCGTCGAGGATCAGGATCGGACGCGCCTCCAGTTCGGCGCAGATCAGCGCGAGGCGCTTGCGCTGGCCGGAGGAGAGGTGCAGGTTGCCGAAGCGGCCGTCGGACCAGGGGACCTTGCCCGTCAGCTCCATGGCGCGCAGCCCCTCCTCCAGCCCCGCCTCGTCCGGCGTGCCGTGGCCGTAGAAGCGGTCGAACAGGTAGTAGTCGGGGAACAGCACCGCGAACTGGTTGCGGTAGTCGGCGTAGTTCTCCGCATCGATGAGGTGGCTGCCGAGGTGGAGGCTCCCCTCCTTCGGCGCGTAGAGCCCCGCCAGCAGCTTGAGCAGGGTGGTCTTGCCGCTGCCGTTGCCGCCGACGATGAACAGCAGCTCGCCCGGCGGGATCTCCAGCGAGAGGGGCCCCAGGGTGAAGGCGCGCGGACCGTTCCCCTCACCGCTCTCCTCATAGTCGAAACAGACCCCCTCCAGGCGGATGCTCCGCTCCTCCGTGGGCAGATGCGCGAAGCGACCGTGGTAGGGAGCGTCGCCGTCTTGCGCTTCCTCCAGGCTCCGCTCCAGGTCCTGCAACGCCCCCACCGCCCGTTCCGCCTTGAGGATCAGCGGGATCGCCTGCACGATGCGCGTCGCCGAGCCGTAGGAGAAGAGCACCACCACCGCCACCTGCAGGGTGGTGGCGTGGCTGATGCCGCCGAGCCGCGGCAGCAGGAAGATCATCGCCGCCACCAGGATGTAGTAGAAGGACTGGATGAAGACCGCGTTGGCGGTCAGGTTCCCCTCGGCGCGCACCCGCGCCTCATAGGCCGCATCACCGACCGGGCGGATATGGTTGTCGAGCAGGTCCGCCCCCTTGCGCCGGCTCACCTTGATCTCCTTGAAGCCCTCGACGAAGGCGGTAAAGAGCGCCTTGAAGCGCTCCTCAAGAGTGCCCGCCTCGCGCAGCAGCGGGCGCAGGCGGTCGAAGTTGACGCTGTAGACGAAGAGGCCGAAGGCGTAGAAGGCCGCGACCACCAGCAGCGCGGTGCCCGAGAGATAACCGATGTAGACGAAGCAGAAGAGGATCATCACCCAGGCGGCGCCGACCCCGGCGAGGCCCTTGGAGGTCTCCAGGATGAGGTCGGTGTTGGTGTGCAGCGTGGTGTGGATGCGCCCCTTGCCGAGGCGCTCGAAGTGGATCAGCGCGGCGTGCTGGAGCTTGCCGGCGATGCCGGTGTAGAGGGCGAAGATGCGCCCCTCGGTGAGGGCCACGGTGCGCGAGGTGGAGAAGTGGGAGGCGAGGGCGTAGGCGCCGAGCACCAGCAGGAACATCAACAGGTAGCGCAGATTGAGGTGGTCTGCGGCGATGGCGCCGGCCGCCTGGTTGAGGATCACCACGATGGCACCCTGCATCAACCCCGCCACCAGCGCGGCGAAGAGGATCGTCGCCCAGGCGCCGGGTTCTTCGCGGATGAACAGGCGGTAGAGGTTGGAGCGGGTCAGGTCGAGCATGGGAGGAAGGATTCCCGCGGCCGGGAGAGGAGTTGATCGTCGCTCCATTGTCCGAAGGCTTGCCGGGATGGGCAACCCGGCAAAAGTGAAGATTGGGGGTGGCGACGGAGGGAGGTACGCCGGCCGGAAGGCGGTGCGCCTCGTGCCTCGGCACACGTTCCCACTTCCCGGCCTTGGACAATCTTCACCGCTCCGTAGGGTGGATAAGCGATAGCGCATCCACCACTCACGTAGCCGGAAGAGACACTCCCCACCGGATGGCCGCTGCCCTCGTTCCGGTGGATGCGCTAGCGCTTATCCACCCTACGTAAGGCGCTTGGACAAGGAGCGGGGAGAGAGATGCCGCACGCTCCCATAGGGCGCCCCGCGGGCGCCGTGCCAAACGAAGGCACCTCCCGCGTGGACACGCCGCGGCGCCCGCGGGGCGCCCTATGTATCTTCGTGCCCGATAAGAACCAAAGCCCGCCTCAATTGGCGTTGTGCAGCCCGATCTCCTCGTTTTCGGCGACGTCGCGGGTGCTCTTGGCATCGTCGGCGCGCAGCTGCTTGAGGTGGTCGAGGTAGGACTCGCCGACCCCGGTGACGTACTCGCCGTTGAAGCAGGAACAATCAAAGTTGACCAGCCTGTCGTTCTCCTCGTGGACCGCCGCCACCAGGTCCTCGATGTCCTGGTAGACCAGCCAGTCGGCGCCGATTTCACGCGCCACCTCCGCCTCGGTGCGCCCGTGGGCGATCAGCTCCTCGGGCACCGGCATGTCGATGCCGTAGACGTTGGGATAGCGCACCGCGGGCGCTGCGGAGGCGAAGTAGACCTTGCGCGCGCCGGCGTCGCGGGCCATCTGCACGATCTGCGCGGAGGTGGTGCCGCGGACGATGGAGTCGTCCACCAGCAGCACGTTCTTGCCGCGGAACTCCACGTCGATGGCGTTGAGCTTCTGGCGCACCGACTTCTTGCGCATCTTCTGACCGGGCATGATGAAGGTGCGGCCGATATAGCGGTTCTTGATGAACCCCTCGCGGTGGACCACATCGAGGCGGTAGGCCAGCTCCATCGCCGCGGTGCGCGAGGTGTCGGGGATGGCGATCACCACGTCGATGTCGTGGTCGGGATATTTGCGCAGGATCTTCTCCGCCAGCTTGGTGCCCATGCGCAGCCGCGCCTTGTGCACCGAGACCTGGTCGATCACCGAGTCGGGGCGGGCCAGGTAGACGTATTCGAAGATGCAGGTGTGGTAGTCGGACTTCTCGGCACACTGGCGCATGTGCATCTGGCCGTCGAGGCCGATGAACACCGCCTCGCCCGGCTCCACGTCGCGCAGCAGGTGGTAGCCCTGGGCGTCGAGTGCGACGCTCTCCGAGGCGACCATGTACTCCGGCCGGCCGTCTTCGCCCAGGCGGGTGCCGAAGACCAGCGGGCGGATGCCGTGGGGGTCGCGGAAGGCGACGATGCCGTAGCCGGTGATCATCGCCACCGCGGCGTAGGCCCCCTGGACCCGCTTGTGGACCCCGGCGATCGCCTCGAAGACATCGCTCTCGTCGATGCGCAGCTTGCCGGCCTTGGCCAGTTCGTGGGCGAAGACGTTGAGCAGGATCTCGGAGTCCGAGGAGGTGTTGATGTGGCGCAGATCCTCGCGGTAGAGGTCATCCTTGAGCTGCTCGGCGTTGGTCAGGTTGCCGTTGTGGGCCAGCGAGATGCCGTAGGGGGAGTTGACGTAGAAGGGTTGCGCCTCGGCGGAGCTGGAGCAGCCGGCGGTGGGGTAGCGGACATGGCCGATCCCCATGCTGCCGGCCAGCCGACGCATGTGGCGGGTATGGAAGACGTCGCGCACCAGGCCGTTGGTCTTGCGCAGGAAGAGCTGCTCCCCGTCGCAGGTGACGATGCCGGCGGCGTCCTGTCCGCGGTGCTGGAGAACGGTGAGACCATCGTAGAGGTCCTGGTTGACCGGGCCGTTGGCGACGATGCCGATGATTCCGCACATGGTTCAAACACTCACTCAATAGACGATGTAGGAGGCCACCTCGGGGGGGAGGTAACCACGCATCCAGAGGGCCAGTTCCTGGAAGTGGTGGAGCAGCTGGGACTGGTGCCACCAGGGGTCGCGGGGCACCGGGGTGAGGCCGGCCAGCAGCACGATGATCGCCACCACGGCGACCCCGCGGACGATGCCGAAGACCAGCCCGAGCATGCGATCGGTACTGGAGAGACCGGTCTTCTCCACCAGTTGCCCCATCAGGTAGTTGACCAGCCCCCCGACCAACAGGGTGGCGACGAAGAGCACGGCGAAGGCCACCACCACCCGCACCGAGGGGGTGGAGATGGTGTTGGCGAGCAGCCGCGCGCCCTGGTCGCAGAAGGCGAAGGCGACCCAGAAGGCGGCGGCCCAGGCAACCAGCGAGAGCGTCTCCTTGACGTAGCCGCGGAACAGGCTGAGCACCGCCGAGACGGCGATGATCGTGAGGATGACGTAGTCGGCCCAGTTCATGCTCACCATCGCTGCCGCCTCATTGGTGCTTGACCACGAAGCCCTTGATCTTCTTCTCCGCCGCCAGCCGCTTCATCAACGCGAGGGCCCGCGCCTTTTCCAGCTCGGGACCGACCCGCACCTTGAAGTAGTGGCTGCCGCCGGAGGGATCGACCACGTAAGCGGCGAAGTGGGCCTTGCGCAGGCGGTCGCGGAAGTGGAACGCCTTCGCCTTCTCGGTGAAGCTGCCCACCTGGACCGACCAGGAGACCGGCGAGGCGGCGGTCGGGTTGGCCGCGCTCTTGGCGGCGGGCTTGGGAGAAGGCTTGGGCGAGGGCTTGGATTGGGGGGCGGGAGCGGACCGGGCGGTGCCCTCGGGCGCCGGCGGTGCCGCGGCCGGCGGTGTTTCCCGGCCCCGCGTCTCGCCCTCCACCGGCAGCACGGTGGACGGGGCACTGCTCAGGGAGAGGGTCGGCGGAACGTGGGTGGGGGTCGGCTCCACGGGCATACCGCGGGGAATCGCCCCGCCCTCGCCGACCGGCGGCCCGTTGAGCACCATCGGCAGGAAGATCACCGCCAGGGCCACCAGCACCACCGCGCCGACCAGCCGTTGCTTTATCTGCTGTTCCATGAAGAAGGAGATGAGAGGAGCCCGCGGGGAAAGGGGCCATTATACGCCGACGCGGAGAGCCTCCGCCACGGTATGGAACGAACCGAACACCACCACCCGGTCGCCGGCCCGCGCCGCGGCGCGGGCCGCGGCGATCGCCTCGGCCACCCCGCCGAAGGAGCCCTCCACCGGAACACCCATGCGCGCGACCAGGGTCGCCGCATCGAGCCCGCGCGGCACCGCGAGCCCGGCGACGAACCAATCATCGACCGCCACCGCCATCTCGGCGACCGTCCCGGCCGCGTCCTTGTCCCCGAGCATCGCCACCACCGCCAGGGTACGGCCGGCCACCGGCTCGGCGCATAGCGCCTCGGCCAGGGCGCGGGCGGCGTGGGGATTGTGGCCGACATCGACGATCCACTGCACCCCCGCCACGGTTCGCCGCTGAAAGCGTCCCGGCAGGCTCACCGCCGCCATCCCCTGCTCGACCGCGTCGCGGGAGGGCCGCAACGTCGGCGGCAGCGCCGCCAGGGCGGTCAGGGCGGTGGCGGCATTGGTCAACTGGAAGGTTCCATCGAGGGCCGGCAGGGGGAGCCCCCGCCACGTCCCCTGCGGGCCGATCCAATCCCACCCCCCCTCCCGCCGCTCCGCACGGAAGTCGCCGCCGATCCGCTGGAGCCGCGCCCCGATCGCCCGGGCGTAATCGAGCAGACTCCGCGGCGGCTCGGGATCGCCGCACACTGCCGGCCGGCCGCCGCGGAAGATCCCCGCCTTCTCCCGGCCGATCGCCTCGCGATCCTCCCCCAGCCATGCCTGGTGATCGATGCCCACCGAGGTGACCACCGCAACGTCCGGGTCGAGCACGTTGACCGCGTCGAGCCGCCCCCCCAGCCCCACCTCCAGCACCGCCACCGCCACCCGACGCTCGGCGAACAGGACGAACGCCGCCAGGGTGCCGAACTCGAAGTAGGTGAGGGATATCTCGCCGCGGGCCCGATCGACCCGCTCGAAGGCGCGACACAGTGCCTCGTCGGTCACCTCCACGCCGTCGATGACGATGCGCTCGTTGTAGCGCAGCAGGTGCGGCGAGCGGTAGACCCCGACCCGGCGACCGTCGGCACGCAGGATGGCATCGACGAAGGCGCACACCGACCCCTTGCCGTTGGTGCCGCCGACGGTGACCACGGCGAAACCGGGGTCGCCTAGCCCCAGCGCCTCGACCACCCGCGCCACCCGTTCCAGGCCCAGCTCGATCTCCGCGGGATGGAGCGTCTCCTGCCAGGCGAGCCAATCGTCGAGGGATTCAAAGCGCATGGGGGGTCACTAGTGAAGCTCTGGAAGGAGACGCAGAGAACGCAGAGACGCAGAGGACGCAGAGGAGAGAGGGAATGTGAGGAAATCCATCGGCCGACTTCACGCCCGAAGCAACCCTCTTCTTCTTTGCGCTCTCTGCGTCTCTGCGTTCTCTGCGTCGATCAACCGCCGCAAAAAAGGACTACGGCGCGGGCCGGTGGGTGAGGATGGTGAGCAGGTTGGCGAGGCGGTCGCGCATCTCGCGGCGGTCGACGATCATGTCCACCGCCCCCTTCTCCTGCAGGAACTCGGCCCGCTGGAACCCCTCCGGCAGGGTCTCGCGGACGGTCTGCTCGATCACCCGCGGGCCGGCGAAGCCGATCAGTGCGTTGGGCTCGGCCACGTTGACGTCGCCGAGCATCGCCAGGGAGGCGGAGACGCCACCCATGGTGGGGTCGGTGAGCACCGAGACGAAGGGGATGCCGGCGGCGCGCAGCCGCGCCAGGGCGGCGGAGGTCTTGGCCATCTGCAGCAGCGAGATCAGCGCCTCCTGCATGCGCGCCCCGCCCGAGGCGGAGAAGCAGATCAGCGGGCACTCGTGATCCAGGGAGGTATTGACCGCGCGAACGAAACGCTCGCCCACCACCGAACCCATGGAGCCGCCCATGAAGCGGAACTCGAAGGCGGCCACCACCAGCGGCAGCCCCTTCAACTGGCCGCGCATCACCACCAGGGCATCCTTCTCGTCGGTGCTCTTCTGGGCCACGGCGAGGCGGTCCTTGTACTTCTTGGTGTCGCGGAACTTGAGCACGTCCACCGGCTCCAGATTGGCGCCGATCTCGGTGCGCGGCTCGGCGTCGAGGAACAGGTCGAGCCGCCGGCGGGCGCCGATCCGCTGGTGGTGGTCGCATTTCGGGCAGACCTCCAGATTGCGCTCCAGCTCGGCGCGGTAGAGCACCTGATCACATTCGGGACACTTGCTCCACAACCCCTCGGGGACGGTACGTTTGGCCTTCGCCTCCACCCGGATGGCGGCGGGGAGCAGTTTCTGGAACCAGTTCATTCACTCTTCCGTATCAGATGTTCGTCAATGCTTGCCACGGAGCCACGGAGAACACGGAGTCGATCCGACCGCACAATCCAATCTCCGTGCCCTCCGTGGCTCCGTGGCCAATCCCCTATTCGCCCATGGCGGCGCGCATCTCGCGCAGGATGGCACCCACCTCCGCGTTGATATTTTCGGGGGTCTCGGCGTTGGCCTCCAGCCGGCGCACCAGGGCGCTGCCGACCACCACCGCATCGGCCACCGCCGCCACCGCCTTGGCCGAGGCGGCATCCTTGATACCGAAGCCGACCCCCAGGGGGAGCGCACTCAGCTCGCGGATCTCCGCCAGTTTCGCCTCCACCGAGGCGACGTCCAGATTGGCCGCGCCGGTCACCCCCTTGAGGGAGACATAATACATGAAGCCGCTGGCCAGGGCGGCGATCCGCTCGATGCGCGAGCGGTCGGAGGTGGGGGCGATCAGGAAGATCGGATCGAGCCCCTTGGCGTGCAGCGCCTCGGTCAGCCCGTGCCCCTCCTCCGGCGGCAGGTCGACGGTAAGCACCCCGTCGACACCGGCCTCCAGCGCGCTGGCGGCGAAGGCGTCATAGCCGATCACCTCCACCGGGTTGAGGTAGCCCATCAGCACCACCGGGGTGGCGTCGTCCTTGGTGCGGAATTCGCGCACCATCTCCAGCACCCGGCGCAGCCCCACCTTGTGGGCCAGCGCCCGCTCGCAGGCAGCCTGGATCACCGGGCCGTCGGCCATCGGGTCGGAGAACGGCACCCCCAGCTCGATGATGTCGGCACCGGCCGCCACCAGCTCGTGCATCAGCGGCACGGTCACTTCCGGGTTGGGGTCACCGGCGGTAACGTAGGGGATCAGCGCCTTGCGGCCGGTGGCCTTGAGGTCGTCGAAGCGTTGTGCGATGCGGCTCATACCTTAATACCTTCCAGCTCGGCGACGGTGTGGATGTCCTTGTCGCCGCGGCCCGACAGATTGACCACCAGGATCTGCTCGCGGTCCATGGTGGGGGCCAGCTTGGCCGCATAGGCCAGGGCGTGGCTCGACTCCAGCGCGGGGATGATCCCCTCGGTGCGGGTCAGGGTGTGGAAGGCGGCCAGCGCCTCGTCGTCGGTGGCGGCGACGTAGGTGGCCCGCCCGGTGTCCTTCAGCCAGGCGTGCTCGGGGCCGACGCCGGGGTAGTCGAGGCCGGCGGAGATGGAGTGGGTCTCCATGATCTGGCCGTCCTCGTCCTCCATCAGGTAGGTGCGGTTGCCGTGGAGCACGCCGGGCTTGCCGGCACACAGCGGCGCGGCATGCTCGCCCGACTCGACGCCGTGGCCGCCGCCCTCGACGCCGTAGAGCTGCACCTCGCGGTCCTCCAGGAACGGGTAGAACAGTCCCATGGCGTTGGAGCCGCCGCCGACGCAGGCGACCAGGGCATCGGGCAGCCGCCCGGTCATCTCCTGGATCTGGGCCTTGGCCTCGCGGCCGATGATCGCCTGGAAGTCGCGCACCATCGCCGGGTAGGGGTGGGGCCCGGCCACCGTGCCGATGATGTAGAAGGTGTTGTCGACGTTGGTCACCCAGTCGCGCATCGCCTCGTTCAGCGCGTCCTTCAAGGTCTTCGAGCCGGAGGTGACCGAATGGACCTGGGCGCCCAGCAGGCGCATGCGGTAGACGTTGATCTTCTGCCGCTCGATGTCCTCGGCGCCCATGTAGACCACGCACTCCATGCCCATCCGTGCGCACACCGTGGCGGTGGCCACGCCGTGCTGGCCGGCACCGGTCTCGGCGATGATCCGCCGCTTGCCCATGCGCTTGGCGAGCAGTGCCTGACCGATGCAGTTGTTCACCTTGTGGGCGCCGGTGTGGTTGAGATCCTCGCGCTTGAGGTAGATCTGCGCCCCGCCCAGCTCGCGCGACCAGCGCTCGGCGTGATAGAGCGGCGAGGGGCGGCCGACGAAGTGGGTCAGGTCCCAATCCAGCTCGCGGATGAACTCCGGGTCCTTGACGTACCGCTCGTACGCCTCCTTCAGCTCGTTGATCGCCCCCATCAGGGTCTCGGCGGCGAAGATCCCGCCGTAGGGACCGAAATGGCCGTTGGCGTCCGGCAGGTCGCTCAGTCGTACAGTCTCACTCGACACGGTATACCCCTCTCATGAACGCCTCGATCTTGGCGGCGTCCTTAATCCCCTTGGCCGCCTCCACACCGCTGGAGGCGTCCACCGCGAAGGGGCGCGCGACGCGCACCGCCTCCGCCACGTTTTCCGGCGCCAGCCCACCGGCCAGGATCAGCGGCAGCCCGAGGTCATCAGGCACCCGCGACCAGTCGAAGGACTCGCCGCTGCCGCCGGGCATCGCCGGATGGTAGGTATCCAGCAGCAGCCCGGCGGCGTGATGAAACCGTTCCGCCTCCGCCGTCGGCTCCACCCCCTCCTTCATCGACACCGCCTTGATGTAGGGGCGGTCGAAGGAGCGGCAGAACTCGGGGGATTCACCGCCGTGGAACTGGAGCAGGCCCAGCGCCACCGCCTCGCAGGTGGCTTGCACCTCCTCGGCCGACGGGTCGACGAAAAGACCGACCACTGTAACAAAAGGCGGCAGCGCCTGCACGATGGATCGGGCCTGTTCGACGGTGACCGCCCGCGGGCTCTTGGCATAGAAAACCAGGCCGATGGCATCCGCCCCGGCGCTGGCCGCGGCCAGCCCGTCCTGGACGCGGGTGATCCCGCAGATCTTTGTTCGTGTTCGCATATCGACTCCAGGCCGTGCCACCGATACCGCTTTGCCACTCGTTCAAGGCAGCACCTCGAAGAAACGGCGCATTATTAAAACGAAAAGCAAAAAGGGGAACGAAGGGCGAGAAGTGCAAAGAGGATGCGCTTGAGCCGGCGGTGGTGAATTTCCCGCCTGTAGGAGCGGCCCCGAGGCCGCGATGGCGCCCTTTCCGTTCCTACCGCGAACCGTATCGAGGCATCCCACTCCGATGCAATCGCGGCCTGAGGGCCGCTCCTACGGAAAGCCGAGGGCCGGCCCGGGATGGCCACGCACAACTCCGACAGCCTCCTTCTCGCCCTCCGTTCCCCTTCTTGCCCTTCGTATTGAAACGAACCGCCGAAAGAGTCCCCGCCGCCGCCCCCTGACTCAACCGAACACCGGCGGTGGCGGAGGCGCCGGGAGATCGTAGTCATCGTAGCCAACGGAGACCAGGTAGAGGCCGTCGGGTGGTGCGGTGACGCCGCCCAAGGTACGGTCGCGCACCGCCAGCAGTTCGTCGACCCACTCCGGCTCCCGTTTGCCCTCGCCGATCTCCATCAACACGCCGGCGATGTTGCGCACCATGTGGTGGAGGAAGGCATTGGCCTCCACGTCCAGGTAGATGAAATCCCCGCTGCGAGTCACCTCGGCCCGCAACATCGTGCGCACCGGACTCTTCGCCTGGCAGCCCTGAGCGCGGAAGGAGGAGAAGTCGTGCTCCCCCAGCAGGCGTGCCGCAGCGGCAGCCATCCGCCCCTCGTCCAGCGGGAAGCGGTGAGCGACCACTCGCCGGCGCAGGATCGCCGAACCGATCCAGCGGTTGAGGATCACGTAGCGGTAGGCGCGGCGGCGGGCGGAGAAGCGGGCGTGAAAGTCATCGTCCACCGGCCGTGCCCAGTGGACGCGCACATCCTCCGGGAGATTGGAGTTGCCCCCCAGGATCCAGGAGCGGGGCGCACGCCCGGCGCCGGTCTCGAAATGGACCACCTGACCGACGCCGTGGACTCCGGTATCGGTACGACCGGCGCAGAAGAGGTGGATCGGCTCCGCCGCCACCTTGGCGAGCGCCCGTTCCAGCTCAGTCTGCACGGCGCGCACCCCGGGCTGTTGGGTCTGCCAACCATGAAACCCGCTGCCGTCGTATTCGATGCCCAGGGCGATTCTCATGAAGCCTAGAACTTGTCCGCGAACACCACCAAAAAGGGACGGGCCTCAGCCCGTCCCCACCATCGCATGGGCAACAAGGGAAAACCGCAGAGGAAGTTCTTCTTTCGCGAGCCCTTAAAGCATCTCCTGAGCCTGACGCCGCTGCACCTCGGTGCCTTCCGCCATCACCTCTTCGAGCAGTGCCCGCGCGCCCTCCTCGTCCCCCATGCCAATGAAGGCGCGGGCGAGATCGAGCTTGTTGGCCACCTCATCGACGTCGGAGGGAAGCCCCCCCTCCTCATCCAGCTCGAGGCCGCCATCAGGAAAACCGGACCCCGTCCCGGCATCGCCTGCCGAAAATGCGTCGAGCGGGGGGGCCGACACGGTGTCGAGGACCAGGGGCTGATCCCCTCCTTCCTCATGGATCTCCGCGCCCGGGTCACCGTCGGGGAGATCGAGGGTCACCCCCTCGTCGACATCATCCCCCTCCCCCATCCCCAGATCGAGCCCCAGGTCCAGATCCAGATCCGGCAGCTCGCCCTCTTCGCCCCCCTCGCCGATGCCCTCCCCTGTCAGATCGAGGGTAGCGTCTTCATCGCCCGAATCCTGCTCCAATCCGCCGAGGTCCAGCGCCATCGTCGCCTCCTCGACCGACGACTCGTCGCCGAGCTCCAGGGAGGCGGGCATCTCTTCCGCGCCGAGGTCCAACGACAGGGTATCCGCCTCGACCGACAACTCGTCCCCCAGATCCAGAACGGGGATCTCACCCTCGGTGAAGTCGTCCATCCCCAGGTCCAGCGACATCGCCTCGTCGTCGTCCGCCGACGACGCGCCCAGATCCAGCGGGGTCATCTCCTCTTCGGCGGACTCGTCCATCCCCAGGTCCAGCGACATCGCCTCGTCGTCGTCTGCCGACGACGCGCCCAGATCCAGCGGGGCCACCTCCTCTTCGGCGGTCTCGTCCATCCCCAGGTCCAGCGACATCGCCTCGTCGTCGTCCGCCGACGACG
>NZ_BAAHXB010000127.1:0-15880 GCF_054657215.1 Endothiovibrio diazotrophicus | reverse complement strand
ACCCCTTTCCGGGGAGGCGACAACTATCCTGACACAGGGGGGGAATCTGCGCTCGCCAACCACCGGAGTTTTCGAGGCTCACGGAACAGAGTGGCGTATATCTGCGTTCCGGTGTCGCCACTTCCCGTGCCGACAGGATCAGCGGATGATGCGCAGATCGGCCTTGCGCCGCTTTTTCGCGTCGCGGTAGAAGTTCTCGTGAGGCCCCGGGTAGAGCAGATAGATCACCAACTGCTCCTCCTTCCACGAGTAGCCCAGAAGGACCTCTCGGGTCTCCAGTTTGAATTTGTGGACCCGAATGTGGGCAAGGTCGCCTTTCTTCTGTTCGCCGATTTCCGGATCGGCGATGATCTTTTCGATCTCATCATCGACCAGATCCCGTTGGGCGTCGTTCAGGCGGGCGAGTGCCTTGGTGAAGGTGCGGGCCTCGAAGACCTCAATCTTTCTTTCTTCGCTCATATTTCTTGACCGCGCCGGTCTTCACTTCGGCGGAGGCGATCAGGGCGTCGCGGATGAATTCGTAGGGCAGGTCGGGGTTGTCTTCGGCGATCCGTCCGATCTGTGCCCAGTGTTCGATCTGCTTCGGGACCGAGCGGTGGTTCGCCTCGGCGTAGATCTGCGCTTCCCGGACGAAGGCTTCGTCGTGTCGTACACTCTTGGCGGTCATGGAGGTCTCCAATAAACCGTGATTGGATTTGAATCGTTTCGCAACAATTTGTCGCTTTCTGCGCGAATGATAACGCATCGGAAGGTCGAGTCAAGGTCGAGTGCCAATGGCGGTATGGAGGAGGATCGTCACCACAGGGGGGACGACATCGACGCGGGAGGCGGAGGTCCAGGGGCCATTTTTTTTCAGTCTCCCGGAACGGGGTGATGGCGGCCTTTCAGACGGCCAGATTTGTCACAGTTTTGGCACAGTGAGACCGGTGTTTTTTGATACATCAGGAAACATTGATATTTATCAACTATTTGTTATTTAAGGATAAATTCAGATAAGTTGCGATAAGGAAAGGGGTTTTTTATCGTCTTGAAAACCGTTGATGGGCAACCATCCGTGGGTTCAAATCCCACCCTCTCCGCCAAATTTTTCAATCGGTTATATCGACTTTCCTCTTCCGGGGTTTGCCGGCCCCCCAATATCCGATTGCTGTCCCAGTTTTGGCCCGGTGCGATGTGACAAACCGGAGGGGGAAGGTGAGCCTTCCTCAGGCAGCCGAGTCCCGTCCCAGACCGAAGACGTTGGAGAGCGTGTTGATGTAGTTGAAGTAGCCGGTGATGGCGACCGCTTCGACGATCTGCGTCTCCCTGTAGCCCGCTTCGCGCACCGCGTCGATCTCCGCTTGCCGCACCTTGTAGTTGTCCTTGGCCGAGGCGCGCACACAGAAGCGCAGCAGGGTCTTCTCGCCCGGCTCGCACTGGATGGCGTCGATCCCCTCCAGTGCCTCGGCGATCTGCTCGTCGCTCATGCCGAGCATCTTGGCGATCCCCTTATGCACGTCGACGCACATCTTGCAGCTGTTCTCCAGGGAGATCAGCAGGGCGATGCGCTCCTTGGTGGTGAAAGGCAGCTCGGTCTCGGCCAGCAACAGGGTCTGGACCATGCCGTCGGTGGCGAAGTAGATGTCCTCGCGTACCGCCATCAGGCGGAAGATCTCCCCCAGCTGGCCGGTCTTCTCCATGATCGGCCGCGCCCTCTCCTGGACGCGGGGGGGCATCTCTTCGTATTCGGGCAGTGTGATATGGGCCATTGTGACGTCTCTTCTTGATGGTTGCGGTGGTTGAAACGGATGGATGTTCACGGAGGTCCAGGTGTACCTCGGTCAACAATCACACGGTCCCTGTCGGGGGCTGTGCTACCCTCGCGGCCGATCCGAAAAGGGGGGCGGTGAAGGGTGTGCGGCGATCGATTGGGGGCGGGGCCTGGCTCCCCGCGCTGTTGGCGTTGAGGGCGCTGCCTTCATCCTCGATATCACCATCCTGTCGAGCATGCGGTGCAGGGCGTGGCGAGCCAGGCGCAGTTGCTGGTGGCGCGGCCGCTCGTCGCCGAGGGGTGAGGTGGGGCCGGGAGTGGTCGTGTTCGCGTCGGTGGCGTTTTCGTATTTGTAGGAGCGGCCCTTAGGCCGCGATGGTGCGAAGTGCTACGTTTTCCGTGGCTTGTGGAGGGCCGCTCCTACGGGTGAACGTGACCGCCGGTTCGATAGGGTGGGGAGAGGTCAGTCCGCCACCGCCGCCAGCGCCTCGTCACGGTCGGCGCAGACGGTGAGGAGCGTGAGGAAGCCGCTGATCTCGAACACCTCGCGGATCGGGTCGCTCATGCCGTAGAGGGCCAGCTTGCCGCCGCTCGGCTTGAGCCGCTTGGCGGCCATCAGCACCACCCGCAGGCCGGCGCTGGAGATGTAGTCGAGGTCGCCGAAGTCGAGGACCACCCGGTTCTGGCCGCCGTTGATGGGGCCCAGCACGTCCTGCTCGAACTGGGGGGCGGTGTTGCTGTCGATGCGCCCGGCGGGGCGGATGATCAGGGTGTCGTTGACGGTTTCGGTTGCGCTGTTCATGGGGTGTCGGTCTCTGTCGTGAAGGCGTTGCCGGTCTGCGGCGCCGGAAAGGGATAGGGGCGCGCTACTCCGCGTCGGCGGCGAGCACCAGGGTCAGGTGGTTGCGCACGTCGTCACGGGCGTAGCCGACGTGCTCCACCATCTTGCGTACCAGGTGCAGGCCGAGGCCGCCGATCGGGCGGTCGTCCACCTCGGAGTCGAGGTCCGGGGGGGGGGCCTCGTCCACCGGGTTGAAGGGGGCACCGTCGTCGATGATGTCCACTGCCACCTTGCCGTTCTCCAGGTGGATCTTGATCCGGATCTCGTGCTCGGCGTCGTCCGGGTAGCCGTAGGAGATGGCGTTGGTGAGCAGTTCGTCCATCACCAGATTGATGCGGAACACCGTCTTCATCGACAGCCCCGCCTCCTCGCCGAAGCGCTCCACCTCCTCGGCCAGCCGGGCGATCTCGGCCAGATCGTTGCGCAGGGTGGTGTCGAGTGTCTGGCTCATGCGTTGCTCCCTGGTTCGGTTGCCGGCCCGCCGCCGCGGTAACGCAGCGCGAGGCAGGTCAGGTCATCGGATTGTTCGGCCTCGCCGGTGAAGGCGGCCACCGCGCCGGTGATCCGCTCCACCAGCGCGCGGGCGTCGAGTGCGGCGGCGCCGGTCAGTTGCTCGATTAGCCGCACTTCGCCGAACTCATGCCCATCGGCGTCGAACGCCTCGGTGATGCCGTCGGTGAAGAGGAACAGCCCGTCACCGGGGGCGAGGGTGATCCGCGTCTCCGCATACGGTAGCCCATCGACCACCCCGAGCGCTACGCCGCCGGTCAGCGGCAGCGCCGCCACGCCGCCCTCGGCGCCCAAATGGTAGGGCGGGTTGTGGCCGCCGTTGGCGTAGGTGAGCTCGCCGCTGGCGGTGTCGAGGATGGCGCAGAAGACGGTGACGAACAGATCCAGCGGGTTCTCCCGGCAGAGCGTCGCGTTGGCCTCGGCCAGCACCTCTCCCGGCGGCGTGCCGTCCTCGGCCAACCCCTGCAGGGTGGTGCGCGAGACGGCCATGAAGAAGGAGGCGGGGACCCCCTTGCCGGAGACGTCGCCGATCACCACCGCCACCCGCCGCTCGTCCACCGGGAAGAAGTCGTAGAAGTCGCCGCCCACTTCGCGTGCGGCGGTCATGCTGGCGTGGATGGCGTAGTCGGGGCGGTCGGGGAAGACGCAGGGGAGAATCGCGTTCTGCAGCGCGCCGGCCACCCGCAGCTCCTCGTCGATGCGCTGGTGGGCCTTCTCCAGTTGGCGGGTGCGCTCCTTCACCTGGGCGTCGAGGTACTCCTCGCGGGCGAGCACCTCCTCGGCCATGCGGGTGAAGACGCGGGCGAGGCGGCCCAGTTCGTCGCGGCGCAGGGTGAGCGGTGCGAGCAGTTCCGCCTGGAAGTTGCGGTGCTCCACCTCGCGGGCGGCGCGGGTGATCGCCAGTACCGGGGCGCTCTCGCGGCGCGCCGTCCAGATCGAGACCAGCAGGCCGAGCAGCAGCACGCCGACGGCGACCAGGGCGGCACTCTCCAACTGGGCGCGGCGGGTACGCTCCAGCCCTTCGGTGGAGAGGCGCACCAGGGCCATGCCGATGGGCTGGCCATCCTCGGCGAGGACCGGGGCGGCGACGCTCAGCCACCGGTCGAGCAGCCGCGCCTGGGAGTGGCCGTCGGCGGCCACCGCGGCGAGCAGGGTCTGCTCCTCGTCGTTGGGCCGAGGGTTGCGCTCGACGCCGAAGATAGAGGCGGCGGCGATGGTATCGAGCTTGTCGTCGAACACCCAGATGGCGTTGATCTCGTTGCCGCTCAACAGCTGCTCGACCATTCGCGGCACGCCGACCCGCTCCTCCAGCTCCTTCAGGTAGTGGGCGTCGAAGCCCACCTCGACGATGCGCGGGTGGTCGACACCGGCAACGCCGACGTACTTGAAGTGGCGCTGGTCGATCTCGCGTTTGCGCACTTCCTGCACCACCCGCCGCTTGTCGCCGGTGAGCAGCGGCCAGAAGCGGCTCGCCTGGGGCTGCTCGGCGGCATCGGGGCTGAAGGTGAAGTCGACGCCGGGGATGTTCTGCAGATAGACGTGGCCCTTGGCGTCGGTGATCCAGAACTCGTCGAGGACCGTCCGGTCGGCGATCTCCCCGAGTCGTAGGTTGATCTCCCCGGGCGGGATGCCGGCCTTCTCCGCGGCGGCGACGAAGTGGGCGGTGATCAGCGCCTCGGCAACCATCTGTTCGCTCAGCGCCGACTCCACCTCGCCGGGGATGCGCCGGGCGAGCGCCGCGCTGCGCGCCAGCAGCATGGCGACCATCTCGCCGTCGGCCTTGGTCTCGCGCAGCAGGGAGCGGGTGGTGGTCCAGGTGAGCAGTGCCGTGGTCGCCACCACCGCGGCCGTGAGCAGGCCGGTGACCAGCAGGATCAGGCGGGTACGGAAACTCATGGCGGCACTATAAGGGATCACCCGCACCACCGCGAGGGGGTGTTCCCCGAATCGAGGGCACCACGCGGAAAGATTCGCACCACCCGACACGAGGGTAGGGCCCCCGCAAGCAGCGGATTCCCCAATGATTGATTTTTCCCGCCCCCTGCCCGCTACGGCCCGTCGGGCCGTAGCGGGCAGGGGGCGGAAAAAATCAATTGAGTTTGAAGCGGCTGACGATCTCCTGCAGCTGGCTGGTCAGCTGATCGAGCTCGCCGCTGCTCGAAGCGCTCGTCTCGGCGGCCGCGGAGAGCTGGTCCGCCTCGCGCTGGATGCGGTGGACCATGTCGCAGACGTCGTCGGCCATCTTCGCCTGCTGTCCGGCGTTGTCGGCGATCTGGCTGGTCATCCGGCTGATCGTCTCCACCGTGCCGGAGATGAACTCCAGGGAGTCGTGGGCGTCGTGGGCCTGGCCGGCGTTCTGCTCGGCGCGCTCACGGCCGCGGCCCATCACCTCCACCGCCTCGCCCGCCTTCTGCTGCAGTCCCTCGATCATCTGCTGGATCTCTTCGGTGGACTGCTGGGTGCGGGTGGCCAGGGTGCGTACCTCGTCGGCCACCACCGCGAAACCGCGTCCCTGCTCGCCGGCCCGCGCTGCCTCGATGGCCGCGTTCAGCGCCAGCAGGTTGGTCTGCTCGGCGATCCCGCGGATCACGTCGAGCACCCCGCCGATCTCCCGGCTGTGGTCGGCCAACTGGTCCATCACCGCCGCCGCCCGCGCCACCTCCTCCACCAGGGCGTCGACGGTGCGGATGTTGGCCTCCACCACCTCGCGCCCGCCGGCCGCCGCCTTGCTCGCCTCCCGGGCGGCGCCGGCGGCCTCGCCGGAGTGGGTGCTCACCTCGCGGATGCGCTCCAGCATCTGGCCCATCGCGTCGGCCGCCCGATTGGTGGCGAGGCGCTGCTCCTGGATCCCGGTGTGGGTCTCGTTGGCCACCTCGTTCATGGTGCCCGAGGCGCTGTTGAGGCGGGTGGAGGCGTCGGAGATCTGGCCGATCACGTCGCGCAGCCGCTCGGTCATGCGGTTGAAGCTGTCGATGATCTCGCCGATCAGGTCGGCGCTCTCCAGGCTGCACTGGTGGGAGATGTCGTTGTTGCTGATGGCGCGCGCCACCTCGGAGACCCGGCGCAGCTTGTTCAGCAGCAGCGAGTTGACCAGCCAGTAGTTGACGATGCCGATGACGCTGCCGGCGACCAGACAGCCGACCACGAATCAGATCAGCATTCCCTCTTTCCACTGGACGAAGAAGTTGGCGTAGAAGGGGAAGATCGCGCCCATCGCGAGGCCGAAACCGAGAAAACCAATCAACAGGTTACGGAGGATGCTCGGCTTTCGATTCATGACGTCTGATCCATGGGCTGGCGGGGGGTAGGCGCGGGCGGCAGTGGCGTCCGCTGTCGATGCGGTCGTCGGTTGATCCGTCAACGACGACCTTCGGCGAAGTTACTGGATTCGCCGCCGATTTTGCATCGGTGATTGTACCTAAGACCGCGCCGGTTTGCTTCAGGCCCCGTCGTCCGCTCGAACGGCAGGGAGGGTCGCATGGCGAGGGAGGGGGAATCGATGAAGGGGGGGGCGCCCCCATCGGGGGGGGCGGCAGTGGGGGGAGCTACTCCCCGCGCGGCGGGGTGCCGGTGACCAGTTGGAAAAGCTCCTCTTCCAGCAATCGGTTGCCGGTCTCGCAGTGGGCGCAGACCTCATTGCGGGGCTGGTATTCGCAGCCGAGGCAGTGCTGGATCAGCTCGTCGAGGCTCTCCAGCTCCCGCTGCAAGCCCTCCAGCTGACTGCGTCGCACCTCCACCTTGGGGATCATCTGGCGCAGGATGTGGGTCAGCCGCCGGCTCGAGTCGTCGCCGTCATCGGCGTCGCTACGCGCGGTGGTCAGTTCACGGATCTCCCTCAGCGGCATGCCCAGCCCGGCCAGCCGCAGTGCGGCGCGAAAGCGCGCGACGTCGGTCTCCGAATAGAGGCGGGTCCCCTTCGCGCTGCGGCAGGGATGCACCAGCCCCTGCTCCTCGTAGAACCGCAAGGTGCGCGGGGTGGCGTCCAGCAGCTCCGCCACCTCGCCGATCTTTCTCAGTCCGCTTCTCTGGTTCATGGCTCTCCTCGTCTCTCCTTCGGCCGCTCCGCGGCCGTTCGTTACAACGTAATTTTGACGAAACGGGAGGATTTGTAAAGCTTTTGTTTTAAGTGTTAATCGAATTCGTTACATCCGGGTCGGAATCGGCGTGCTACTGCGCGGGGGCCAGGGAGGGCGCCCTTTCCCTGTGGGGGTGGCCTTTAGGGCTGCTCCCACAGGGAAGGCCTGAGGCGCCGCCGACCACTTGCTCCAGCCCTCCACCGGCGTAGGAATCCGCCGGCGCATCCAGTACGATGGCGCCTTCATCCGAAGCGGAAGGAGCACCATGAGCGAGCGTCGCCAACCCCTGTTGCAGGTGGAGAATCTGGTGGTGCAGTTCGGACGCGAGGCGCCGCGCAGCCAGGTGGTCCACGGTGTCTCGCTGGAGGTGGGGGTGGGCGAGAAGCTGGCCCTGGTGGGGGAGTCGGGCTCCGGCAAGACGGTCACCGCCTACTCCATCCTGCGCCTCCACGACCCCCAGCAGGTGCACTATGCCGACGGGGCGGTGCGCTTCGCCGGCCGCGATCTGCTGCGCGCTCCGGAGCGCGAGCTGCGGGCGGTGCGCGGGCGGGAGATCGCGATGATCTTCCAGGAGCCGATGAGCGCGCTCAATCCGGTCTACCCGATCGGCCGCCAGCTGATCGAGTCGCTGCTGCTGCACGAGGGCTTGAGCGCGCCAGCTGCGCGCCGGCGGATGATCGAGCTGCTCGACCGCACCGGCATTCCCGAACCGCACAAGCGCTTCGACGCCTTCCCCCACATGCTCTCCGGCGGCCAGCGCCAGCGGGTGATGATCGCCATGGCGCTCGCCTGCAAGCCGCGGCTGCTGATCGCCGACGAACCGACCACCGCGCTGGACGTCACCGTGCAGGCGCAGATCCTCGACCTGCTCGACGAGTTGCAGCGCGAGTTCGATCTCGCGGTGCTGCTGATCACCCACGACCTCAACATGGTGCGCCGCTTCGCCGACCGCATCTGCGTGATGGAGCGGGGCCGGCTGGTGGAGCAGGCGACGGTGGACGAACTCTTCGCCAACCCCCGCCACGACTACACCCGGCGACTGCTCGACGCCCAGCCTGAGCGGATGACCCGCGAGGATGTCGGGGTGACCGGCGAGCCGCTGATGGAGGGGCGTGGGATGCGCTGCCTGTTCCCGATCCGCCAGGGTTTCCTGCGCCGCCGGGTGGGTGAGGTGCGGGCGGTGGACGGGGTCGACGTGGCGATCCGTCCCGGCGAGACGGTGGGACTGGTGGGCGAGTCGGGTTCCGGCAAGTCGACCCTCGGCATGTGCCTGCTGCGCCTGCAGGAGTGCGACGGGGAGATCCGCTTCGACGGCCGCCGCCTCGACACCCTGCGCGGGCGGGCACTGCGTCCGCTGCGCCGCGACTTCCAGGTGGTGTTCCAGGACCCCTTCTCCTCGCTGTCGCCGCGGATGACCGTGGAGCGCATCGTCGGCGAGGGGCTCGACGTCCACTTCCCGAAGATGGGCAAGAAGGAGAAGGACGCACGGATCGACGCGGTGCTGGAGGAGGTAGGGCTGGAGCCGGCGATGCGCTGGCGCTATCCCCACGAGTTCTCGGGCGGCCAGCGCCAGCGCATCGCCATCGCCCGCGCGGTGGTGCTGGAGCCGCGGCTGATCCTGCTCGACGAGCCGACCAGCGCGCTCGACGTGTCGGTGCAGAAGCAGGTGCTGGAGCTGTTGCGCCGGCTGCAGCGCGACCACGCCATGAGCTATCTCTTCATCACCCACGACCTCAAGGTGATCCGCGCCATGGCGCACCGCATCCTGGTGATGCACAACGGCGTGGTGGTGGAGGCGGGGGAGACCGCGGCGCTGTTCGAGGCGCCCCGTCACGACTACACCCGCAGCCTGCTGCAGGCGTCGCTCTTCACCGATTATTCCGCCGCCGCCTCCTGAGTCCACCCCTGCGGGGCGGCTCGGGAGGCGGCGGAATGATCGAGTTCGTATGGTGAGGCAGCGGAGCGGACGACACGGGACGCTGGAGCGTCCAGCCCTGCGTCGCGTTACCACGCTGGAGCGTGGGAACGATCAATGAGCGGCGCGTAGCGCTCCGCGGTACTCGGGGCGATCATCGGGCGAATGGCGGAGCCGGCCTCGGAGTTGGCGACCCACCGGTGGTTGGGTGAGCGTAGCGGGCGGGGTGAGCTGCTGGATACGGATTTCGAGGCGATGAGCCTCATGCAGCTCTACCGCGCCTCGGATCGGCTGTTCAGGCGCCGGGAGGCCATCGAGGGACATCTTATGACGTTGTCGGAGGATGGGCGCGGGAGGTCCGCCTGTGTTGCCACTCCGAGCGGCGCGCGCGCAAGGCGGAGGGAATCGCTCGCCGTTTCGCCGAGCGTTTCGAAGGCGAACTGCGCAAGCTCTCCGAGGGGCTCTCCAAGCCCCGTACCCAGAAACGCAGATGGGCGGACGTTGCAGGTGCGAAAGGCAACGCGCGCCGAACCGGGGCAACGGGCCATCTACCAAGCGCTCGGCATCGATTCGGAGCCGGGTGGAGTGAAGAAGATGACGGTCTAATTCATCCCATCGAGGAATGGCGACTTTGTAGTGCCACTCGCCGAAAAGAAAAATCGCAACTTGTTGATTTTCGGATTAATAAAAATTTAGCTGTTCAATATGGGTTTGGGGGGGCGAGCGGCCTTGCAGGCACCGCTTGACCCGGTATTCGAGGCGATGAGACAGTGATTCGAACGCGGCGCTTTCCGGTTGCCGTACCCGTTCCTCCGCCCCGAAAAAAATAAACGCCATGGACATCCGCATCGCCACCTCCGCCGAAGACCGGGAGAAGATCTTCCGCCTGCGCTACGAGGTGCTGGTCGAGGAGCTGGGCTGGACCATCGCCGAGGCCGACCACGCGGCGCGCCGCTTCTCCGAGCCGATGGACGAGTACGGCATCCTCGGCGGCGTCTTCGACGGCGATCGGGCGATCGGCACGCTGCGCGCCAACCTGGCGCGCGACGGTTCCCTCGGTAAGTACGAGACGCTCTATGCCCTCGACCACGCCGATCCCTGCTACCCGGAGCAGACCGGGATCATCACCAAGATGCTGGTGGACAAGGAGCACCGCCACACCCTGGTGGTGCCGCGCCTGCTGATGTGGGTCTACGGGTTGGGGCTGCAACTGGGCATCGCGCGCGCCTACGTCGATTGCAGCCTCGACCTGATCCCGTTCTACGAGAAGATGGGCTTCGTTACCTACACCGACGACGTGGAGACCGAGGAGTACGGCGTGATCGCGCCGATGCGCCTGGAGATCAACGACTTCGACTACCTGGAGCGCATCCGCAGCCCCTTCTGCCGCGCGCTGAAGCAGTTCCAGCAGGGGCACATCGACGCCTACCTGGAGAGCTGCGGGGGTGATGAGGGGGCCGACTTCCCCCGCGGCCCCTACCGCTCCGGCCTCACCTCCGAGCGCGCCGACACCCACCTCTTCGACGGTCTCGACGACGGCGCGCTGAAGCAGGTGTTCCGCGCCGCCGCCACCAAGTCGTTCGCCGACGGCGAGGCGATCTTCACCAAGGGTGATCCGAGCTGGGAGTTCGGCGTGGTGCTGAAGGGGCGTGCGGCGGTGTCGCGGACGATCGACGGCAAGGAGCGGGTGGTGGCGCTCTTCTCCCGCGGCGAGGTGCTCGGCGAGATGGGCTTTTTGCGCAACGTGCCGCGCAGCGCCACGGTCACCGCGCTGGGCGGCTGCGAGATCGCCGCCTTCCCCTCGGCGGTGATGGAGCGCCTGCTGCAGAAGGAGCCCGGCATCGCCGTGCACCTCTTCCGCAATCTGGCGATCATCCTCGCCGAGCGGTTGGCCCAGGCCCACGACTGGCCCGGCGAGATCCAGTGATCGGCTTCCTCGCCTGGGCGCTGCGCACCGTCCGCCCGTGGCGCGGTCTGCTGGCGCTGCTCCTGCTCTTCACCCTGGTGCAGATCGCCTACCTGATCGGCGCGCCGCTGCTGTGGAAGATGATCTTCGACGACGGCATCGCCCACCAGGACAGCTCCGCGCTGGTCACCGCCATCGTCTACCTGGCGGGCCTGCTGGCGCTCTTCGCGGTGGCCAACGCCGGCCACGAGTGGGTCGGCGGGCGGTTGGCGGTGAATGGGATGAACCGGCTGCGCCGGCGCCTGTTCGATCACCTGTTGGCGCTCTCGCCCCGTTTCCACGCCGCCACCCGCGCCGGCGAATTGGCCGACCGCTTCTCTGCTGATCTGGGCGCGATCGAGACGGCGCTGGTGCGCGGTTTTCCGCAGTTGGTGACCCATGGCCTGTCGGCGCTGCTCAGCGTGGTGATCCTGTTCCTGATCGAGTGGCGCCTCGCGCTGGCCACACTCGCCTGCATGCCGCTGATCTTCCTCGCCTCGCGCCCCTTCAGCTCGCGCGCGAGCGGCGCCAACGACGAACTGCGGCGCGAGGGCGCCGGGGTGGTGCAACTGGTCCAGGAGAGCGCCGCCGCCCACCTGGTGGTGCGCCTCTTCCGCATGCAGGCGGAGCGCCGCGCGGCGCTGGATCGAATCCTCCACCGGCTCGCCCCGCAGGCGCTACGCGCCCACTTCCTCTCCGGCGTGGTGGGGCGCTCGGCCCATGTGGCCAGCGGCTTCATGGAGCTGGTGATCATCGGCTACGGCGGCTACCTGACCCTCACCGGCGCGATGACCCCGGGCCTGCTGGTCGCCTTCGTCGGCCTGATGTTCAACATCGGCGGCGCCATCGCCCAACTCAACAACGCGATCCCGCTGATGATCCAGGGCAACGCCGGGATCAAGCAGGTGGAGGCGCTGCTGGCGACCGTGCCCGAGGTGCTGGAGAACACCGGCGCCCGCCCCCTCGGGCCGCTGCGCGAGGGCATCACGCTGGAGGGGCTCTCCTTCAGCTACGACGGCGCGACCCCGGCGCTGGCGGGGATCGACCTGACGATCCGCGCCGGCGAGAAGGTCGCCTTCGTCGGCCCCTCCGGCTGCGGCAAATCGACCCTCCAGTCGCTGCTGATGCGCCTCTACGCCCCTGGTGCGGGCCGTATCCTCTTCGACGGCATCGACCTGCGCGAACTCACCGAGGACTCCCTGCGTCAACGCATGGCGGTGGTGCCGCAAGGCCCGGTGCTGTTCGATGCCACCATCCGCGAGAACCTGCTGCTCGCACGGGCGGACGCCACCGAAGAGGAACTGCTGGCGGCGACCCGCGCCGCCGCCGTCCACGACACCATCCTCGCCCTCCCGGCGGGCTACGACACCCCGGTCGGCGCCGGCGGCGGCAACCTCTCCGGCGGCCAGCGCCAGCGCATCGCCATCGCCCGCGCGCTGCTGCGCGAGGCCGACATCCTGCTCCTCGACGAGGCCACCTCCGCCCTCGATCCAGCCTCCGAGGAGGCGGTAAACGGGGCGACCGCGTGCTGGGCGGAGGGGCGCACGGTGATCTCGGTGAGCCACCGCCTGCAGGCGATCCGCGACTACGACCGGATCTGCGTCTTCGCGGCGGGCCGGCTGGTGGAGAGCGGTCGCCACGACCAGTTGCTCGCCGCCAACGGGCTCTACGCTGAGCTATGGCGCAAGCAGCACGGCTTCAACTACGCCGAGGAGGGCGTCGTCGCCGGGATCACCGTCGAACGCCTGCAAGCCATCCCCTTCTTCGCCGACTGCGACCGCGACACCTTGGAGCAACTGAGCGGGCTGTTTTCGGCCGAGCGCTTCTCCGCCGGGGGATGGGTGTTCCGGCAAGGCGACCCCGGAGACCGCTTCTACGTGGTGGTGCGGGGCGAGTTGGCAGTCATGGAGGAGGGTGAAGAGGGGGCGCAAGCGGTGCTGCGCGAACTGGGCGACGGCGACACCTTCGGCGAGATCGCGCTGCTGGAGTCGCGCCCCCGCACCGCCACGGTACGCGCCAAGTCGGAGACCCTCTGCCTGACCCTCTCCCGCGACCACTTCCTGCGCCTGATGGACGACAAGCCGGCGCTGCGTGCGCGAATGCTGGAATCGATTGGGGAGATCCGGGAGGGCGGGTTGTGATATCGCACGCCGGGTGGAGCACCAAGCGGAGCAATGCGTCGAGTTACTGTCCTTGTGCGCGACCTCAGCATTGCGCACGTGATTCTTGCATGTTCTAAATTTCTCTTCAGGTTCTTTCTCCCATTTTTAATATAGCGACGAGCATTTTGCTCCGGCAAAATCCACGCATTTTCGGAAGTCGTCGATTTTCTTGCTGATGACCCCTTTCACAGTAAGAGCCGCTCTCTGAATGTAGGGCGGATTGGCGATCGCGTAATCCGCAAGAATCGGGGCGGATTCCGGCGTAGGTGCCTTCGTTCCCGGCGGATTACGCTGTCGCTAATCCGCCCTACGGGGCACCGTGGCTGGAGGGTGAACGCTCCTCACGATATCTCGCCCTTCGCAGCGGGTTTGACGGGCTGTGATTCTGGTATTGTTCTGTGCCCGGAACCGCGACCGTATTTCCTCCTTCGCCCGACTCGCACGCCATGCCTTCCCTCCGCGACACCCTCGAACAGGCCCTGGTCGACACCCCGGTGAGCTACGACCGCTTCCGCGAGATCGTGGTGCGGCTGCTCGATGCGGGGGCGGGCCGTGCCCGCCGTGGCGCTGAATCCCGGTTCGCGGATGGTGCCGGCGGAGAGGCCGTGGCGGGCACGGACCGCCCTATGCGGCACCTGTGCCAGTGCGGAGGTGCATGCCCTCCGCTACAGGCGCCGGCATCCGGGCAGCTCGAGCCGGACGCCGGCTCCGCCGAGGTCGCTGGGGCCGAACTCGAGCCGGCCGCGGTAGGCGTGAACCAGATCGGCCACCATGGCGAGTCCGAGTCCGTGACCGGGCGTCGCCTGATCCAGACGCACGCCCCGTTCGAGCACGCGTGAGGCGGCCTCTTCCGGGATTCCCGGACCGTCGTCTTCCACCACGATCGCCACTCCATCGCCCGCACACCCGACGCTGACCCGGATTCGTGACCGGCTCCATTTGAAGGCGTTGTCCAGCAGGTTGCCGAGCAGCTCCAGCAGATCGCCTTCGTCGCCGCGGAAGTCGGCGTCCGCGGCGAAGTCGCGGATCACCGTTACCCCGTGATCCCGGTAGACCTTGTGCAACGAGGTCAGCAGACGCTCGACCAGCGGTGCGATCGGCACGGGCGCCACCATCGCGGAGCGCCCGGCGGTCGCCGCCCGCGCCAATTGGTGCTGGACGATCCCGTCCATGCGCACCACCTGCTCCTCCAGCGTGCGCGCCGCCTCGTCGTTGTCCACCTGGATTCCTCGCAGCACGGCCAGCGGGGTCTTGAGGCTGTGGGCGAGGTCGGCGAGGGCGTCGCGGTAGCGCGCCAGCTGGCCACGTTCATGGTGGAGCAGGGTGTTGATGCTGGCGGTGAGCCGGCGCAGCTCGCGCGGATAGTCGCCCTCGATGGCGGACTGCTCGCCGTGCTCGATGCGCCGGATCTCGCCAGTCACGCGGCGCAGCGGGCGGAGTCCCCAGGTGAGTGCTCCGGCCTGGCTCAACAGCAGCAGCAGCGACATCGCGCCGAGCCAGCCCCACAGGTTGTTGCGATAGCCGCTGAGCTGGCGCTCGAACTCCGTCAGGTCCTCATAGACGGCGAAGGTGAGGGGGTGATCGCGCCCACCGGTCTCCCAGCGTACCCGCAGGGAGGCGACGAAGTAGTCGTTGCCGCCGACGGCTCTGCGCCGGAACTGTTCGAGGGGGCCGCCCGACGGGGGCGGCAGTTGGAGGCCGAGGGCCGACGGGGAGTGCCACAACGCCTGGCCCCGGCCGTCCCGCACCTGGGCGTAGAGACCGGAGCCGGGCAGGCCGAGGCGCGCCTCGCCGAGATCGGTTGGCATGACCAGCGTGCCGTCGCCGTCCAGCTCCGCGTCGGCCATCACCAGGTAGAGGCGCGCGAACAGCCGCTCCCGCTCCGCCCGCTCCGCGCTTTCGCGAAATCCGCGATCCAGGGCGAATGCGGTGAGCGCCACGAACACCACCAGCACGGCGGCGGCGATCAGGCTGACGCGGGCGGTAAGCGAGGTCACGCGGCGGCGAAACGGTAGCCGCGGCCGCGCAGGGTCTCGATCGGCTTGCGCCGCCCGTCCGGATCGATCTTGCGGCGCAGGCGTCCCATCAGGACCTCGATCACGTTGCTGTCGCGGTCGTCGTCGTGGGGGTAGAGATAATCGGAGAGTTCCGGCTTCGGCACCACCTGGCCAGGGCGGCGGGCGAGGTATTCGAGCAACCGGTATTCGAAGGCCGTCAGTTCCACCTCGCGGCCGGCGACGCTCACCCGCTGCTGGTGGGTGTCGATGGTGAGATCGCCGAAACCGAGCGTGTCGCGAGCGCCTCCGCCCGCCCGGCGCAGCAGGGCGCGAATCCGGGCCACCAGCTCCTCCATCACGAACGGCTTGACCAGATAGTCGTCGGCGCCCGCCTCCAGGCCGCTCACCTTCTCCTCCCATTTGCCCCGCGCGGTGAGGATCAGCACCGGCAGGGTGTGGCCGCAGCGGCGCAGCTCCCGGATGAGGTCGAGGCCGGGCAGTTCGGGCAGGCCGAGGTCGACCACCGCGAGATCGACCGGGTATTCGGTGGCCAGGTAGAGCCCTTCCCGGCCGTCGGTCGCGGTGTCCACCGCATAGCCCTCCGCTTCGAGGCGCGTGCGTACCTGATCGAGCAGGGCGGATTCGTCTTCGATCACCAGCAGACGCATCACACGTTTCCGTTAA
>NZ_BAAHXB010000126.1:0-16330 GCF_054657215.1 Endothiovibrio diazotrophicus | reverse complement strand
ACCCGCGAAAGGGTTGCCACGCGGAGCGTGGCAACCAGGAACATCACCGACAACATAGAGGGGTCCCGTAGCGAAGACCGGGTCGGCCGGCTCGGCGAAAACCGACTCCTCAACTACCACTTGAACAAAAAAACATTATGTATAAGATTACATATCAGTTCGCACAAAACATCGTTGCACCACGACACCGCCCCAACCCGGATCCCCCATGCCCACCCTCTACCTCGCCGAAAAGCCCTCCCTCGGGCGTACCATCGCCCGGGCCCTCGGGCGCGGCCGCGCAGGCGAGGGGCAGATCCGCGGCGACGGCTGGGTGGTGAGCTGGTGCGTCGGCCACCTCTACGAGCAGGCGATGCCGGAGGATTACGACCCGGCCCTCAAACGCTGGAGCCGGGAGCGGCTGCCGATCATCCCGGAACAGTGGAAGCTGACGCCGAAGCGCGAGCATCGCGGCCAGATCGCGGTGATCAAAAAGCTCCTCGCCGAGGCCGACCGGGTGGTCCACTGCGGCGACCCGGATCGCGAGGGGCAGTTGCTGGTCGACGAGGTGCTGGAGCAGCTGCGCTGGCGCGGGCCGGTGGCGCGGGCGTGGCTGCCGGACCTGACCGACGCGGCGCTGAAACGGGCACTCTCGCAACTCCAGGAAAATGAGCGCTACCGCGGCCTGAGCAACGCCGCCCGTGGCCGCAGCCGCGCCGACTGGCTGGTGGGGATGAATCTGAGCCGGGCGATGACCCTGGCCAACCGCGCCGCCGGCGGCGATGCGCTGATCTCCATCGGCCGGGTGCAGACCCCCACCCTCAAGCTGGTGGTGGAGCGCGACCGGCTGATCGAGGCGTTCGTCCCCACCGACCACTTCCAGGTCCATGCCCGTTTCGCTCAGCAGGGCAACGGCTACCCCGCGCTCTGGCAGCCCGGCGAGGCGGTGGCCGACGAGGAGGGGCGCTGCCTGCGCCGCGAGGAGGCCGAGGCGGTGGCGGCGCGGATCGCCGGCCAGGCGGGGGAGATCGTCACCATCGAACAGAAGGAGAAGCGCGAGCCGCCGCCGCTCCCCTTCTCCCTCAACGAATTGCAGCAGGCCGCCTCGAAGCGCCTCGGTTTCTCCGCGCAGCAGACCCTCGACGTGGCCCAGGCCCTCTACGAGCGCCACAAGCTGATCAGCTACCCGCGCACCGACTGCCGTTTCCTCGCCGCCGATCAGCATAAGGAAGCCCCGGCGGTACTCGCCGCGCTGGCCGGCAACGGCTTCGCCAAGGAGGCGCAGGGCGCCGACCCCAAGCGCCGCGGCCGCGCCTTCGACGACAAGAAGATCACCGCCCACACCGCCATCGTCCCCACCGCCAACAGTGCCGGCCGGCTGGGCCGCGACGAGGCGGCACTCTACGACATGATCGTCCGCACCTACCTCGCCCAGTTCCACCCGGACCACCGCTATCAGGCCAGCCGGGTGGAGACCCGCTGCGCGGGGGAGCGGTTCGTCACCAAGGGCAAACAGGTGCGTGAGGAAGGTTGGAAGGTCCTCTTCCCCAAGGCGGACAAGAAGACCAGGGAGGGGGAGGAGGAGGCGTGCGTCCTCCCGCCGCTGGCCAAGGGGGCGGTGCAGTGCCTGGAGGCCAAGGTCGAGGCGAAGCGCACCCAGCCACCGGCCCCCTACACCGAGGGGAGCCTGATCAAGGCGATGGCCAACGTCGCCCGCTTCGTCGACGACGAGCGGCTGCGCAAGGTGCTGCGCGAGAACCAGGGGATCGGCACCGAGGCGACCCGCGCCGGGATCATCGAGACGCTGAAGAAGCGCGGCTTCATCCGCGGCGAGGGCAAGGCGCTGCGCGCCGCGCCCCTCGGCCGCCAGGTGGTGGAACAGAGCCCGGAGCAGCTCTCCAATCCGGCGATCACCGCCTGGTGGGAGCAGTTGCTGGGCGAGGTGGAGCGCGGGGAGATCCCGTTGGCGCGGTTCGAGGCACGGGCGGTGCAGTGGCTGCGCAGGCTGCTGGAGGCGGTGGAACCCGGACGCATCCGCGAGCCGATGCGCGGCGAACCGCGCCGTTTCACCGGCAAGCGCCGGGAACGGACGCGTCGCCCCGCGAAAGGCGGCCGCCCGCGCCCGGCGGGGGAGAGGACCGGAAAGGCGCCACGCCGCCGATCGTCGTCGTAGCACGGAAAGGACATGGGGGACTCGGACTCCGCTACCCCCGTTCGCGTTCACCGCGGTAGCGCTGACCGACGCTTGGTCACCACGCTCTGCGTGGTGACCCCTTCTAGGAGCCTGTCGGACTATGGGGGATCGAGCCGCGGGAGGGCAGGAGGGCGGCGCCAATTTTTCGAAAATTTGAGGAGAATAGCGAACTATTTGACGAGGATTTTCGGAAAAGTGGGGTCGTCATCCCGCTTTCGCGGCCGATTCATCCATAGTCCGACAGGCTCCTAGGGCGACCGCCGCCGGTACGCCGGTGGTGTGACGCTCCGCGCCGCATGGCGCCGTTGAGCCGGGCTCGGTTTTGCGCCGTGGGTACGACGCGGAGCGTCGCTCATGGTGCGTGCCGATCGGCGCCGCGGTGGGCGTTACCACGCGAAGCGTGGTAACGAGGGAAAACTCGACTCACGAATTGGCATCCGTGCGCTCCTGGTCGATCGTAGGTTGGCGCTACCGCGCCGACGGGAACGGAGGCACTGCGGGGAAATTACGCGCCGAACCTGGCCGAACGGTTTGGCGCGGTCGGATATCCTCCCGCGGTCCCGATTCTGCTGCCTCCGTTCGCGTCGGCGCGGTAGCGCCGACCTACGGTGCAGGGCGTCGCGCCTCGATATAGAGGGAGCCGGGCTTGTGCTCGCCGCCCCGCCCGTCGATCTCCAGGCCGATCGCCGGCCAGTCGCTGATGGCGCTCTCGTTCCAGCGGCGGACCGCGATGTCCACGAAGCCGGTGACGGCAAGCAGGTGGCCGAGGTTGGCGCGGTCGTACATCCAGCGGTGGGTCTCGCGGCGGCGGCGGGCGCCGCCCAGCAGGAGGTTCTCCGCCCATCGCCGCAGGCCGCCGTGGCGGCGGGCGGAGGCGGCCTCCTGGCGCAGGCTCTGCTCGATCAGGCTGGCGACGAAGCGGTCGTGGCGCTCGCGCTCCGCCGGGTCACCGTCGCAGAGGATCAGGTGTTGCAGGTAGCGGCGCGCCTTCCCCTCCAGGTCGGGTACGGCGATCCGCTGGATGCCGCCGGGCTTGAGCACCCGGTGCACCTCGACCAGCAAGCGGCGCGCCTCCCACCGCTCCAGGTGCTCCACCAGGTGGGAGTGATAGACCGCATCGGCGCTGCCGTCGGCCAGCGGAATGCCACGCAGAAGATCGTGACACACCACCTGGTCGGGGATCGCCGCCAGCCGCGCCCGCCGCCCGTCGCCCAGCAACGGCGCATACAGCCAGCGCGGCAGGGGGCCGCGCTTGAGGCGCAGCAGCGGGTGGTAATCGATGTTGAGGCAGGCCGCGGCGACCTTCTCGCCGCAGCCGAGGTTGACGATCAACGGATCGCTCAACGTACCCCCTCATCCTCGGCGGCCCGCTCCACCGCATGGAGCGGCCCGAGCAGGTGGCGGGCGATCACCCGGGCCACCAGGTAGAGCAGCCACAGCAGTCCCAGCGGGAAGACCACCACGTCGAGGGCGAAAATCACCAGGTGGCGCTTCAGCGCCTCGCCGGCCAGGTGGAGCTTCTCGGGCAGTTTGCTGCTGAAGGTCTCGTAGCGGTCGATCACCCCGTGGACCGTCCCCTTCAGATCCCCGCCGCGGCCGCCGGCGTTGAGATGGTCGTTGAGGGTGGTGAAGTGACCGTGGGCCTCGGCGGCGAGCGGCGCGGTAAAGGCCTGCGAGAGCTGGGAGGCGCCCCACACCGCCAGCGGCAGGGCGAGGTAGAGGGTGAGGAAGACCACCAGCAGCAGCTCGGCGGACTCGCCGCTGAAGCGGCTGAGGCGGTTGCCCTGCAGGGTGACCAGCCGCGCCAGGGCGTGCAGCGCCAGCAGCAGCAGCACCGCGCCGAGCAGCGGCGCGGCCACCACCTCGGCGGCCTGCAGCAGCACCCCGAGGGCGTCGTTGGCCGCCATCCCGGCCAGCGACAGCTCCGCCGCCCGGTCGACCATCTTCACCAGCGGGGTGAGCAGGTCGCCGACCCGCGCCTGCAAATCGACGATGAAGGAGATCCCGGCGCTGCCGCTCTGTACCAGGTGCAGTCCCCCCTGCAGGGAGGAGAGGGTGAGGAAGGCGTCGCCGGCCTGCTCCGCCGACTGCGTCAGGTAGGCGCGGTCGGCGGCCACCAGTTGCCCCCGGCCGAGGGCGTCGAAGGTGGCGGTGAGCCAGCCGAGGGCGTGGAACCCGGCCAGTGCGAGGGCCGCCACCGCCAGGCCGAGCAGGCGCCGGCCGAGGTGGGAGAGGAGGTTTTCGCGCAGCCGCGCCGCCCAGCCGCCGGCGGGCTTGGTGGAATCCGTGGTACTCATGATGCCTGCTCCTTTTGCGCACCTTTATCGCAGTGGAAGCGCGACAGCGCCTCCTCGTCGCCGTTGAACCAGTCCTGATCCACCGGCCCCTTCACCCCGGCGCTCTTGCCGGTCTGGCTGAACTGCCACAGCGTCCATTCCGACTTGCCGGCGGGGAGGGTCGGCCGCTCCGCGTAGTCGGCGAGCCACAGCGGGTAGGCGTCGAGGGCACCCTTCAGGTTGCTCTCCCAGAACGCGCCGTAGCTGTAGACCAGCGGGGTGCAGCCCACCTCCCGCTCCACCCGCTCCAGCCAGCGCTTCGCCCGCTGGCCGATCTCGGCGGCGGGGAGACCGGAGGTGACCTCCACGTCGAGCATCGGCGGCAGCGCCCCGCGCTTCCCATCGGTGGTGCGCAGAAAGAGCTCCGCCTGCTCCTCCGGGTCGTCGTCGGGACGGAAGAAGTGGTAGGAGCCGTAGGGCAGGAGGCCGCTGATCCCGGCGACGTTCTGCCCGAAATTGGGGTCGAGGAAATCGTTTCCCTGGGAGGCCTGGAGGTAGGCGAAGGCGACACCGTCCCCCTTCACCTCCGACCACGCCACGTCCCCCTGGTAGTTGGAGACGTCGATGCCGCGCATCCGCGCCGCCCCCTCGCCCGGTGCCGGTGGCGCGGGCTTGGCCGTTGCCGCCTTGCCGCCTTCGTGCGCACCGTTGCACCCGGCCAGCGCCGCCAGCAGCAGCGCCACACCGGCCCACCGCCGGCTCCGCGGCGGAATATCCATTCGGGTCATGGCAGGTCCTCTTTCCTTATGACGATTTGGCGCCAGCAGTCTGTCCAACGGCAAACGGCTCGCCCCGCTGAGTGAACCGCAGATTAACGCAGATTTCCGCAGATTGGATTAAACATTCATCTGCGAAAATCTGCGGTTGATTCCCTTCTTGGGGAGGGTAGTTGCCGTCAACGAAGGCGCCCCCGCGCCGCCCCTCGTAAACGCCCCCATTCTCCGCATTGCGGCCAGACTGTCCAGTCTGACTAACGCCGTTTTAACGCCCCCATGGCGCCGGCGAGATAGGCCGCCTCCGCCTTGATCTGCTCGAGCGCCTCGCGGGTCTCCTCGTCGAGCCCCTCCGGCGGGGTGACGGCGGCACGCCGGCGGGCCTGGACGAGGGCGTGGTCGAGGCGGTCGCCGGGCAGCCCGCCGGAGACGAAGGCGAGCTTCACCGCCCGCCAGAAAGTGGCCTCCTCCTCCATCCCGCGCGCCGCGAAATCGGCGCTCCACTCGTCACAGATCTGTTGGGCTTTCTCGTTCACTCGCTCTTCTCTCTATTGCCGTTCAATCACACAGGGTCGCCGACCGGGCAACACCTTTGCGCAGCAAACCCACGGGTAGGGTGTGCCGACGATCAGGAGGCGCACCGATTTGGCGACGCGCCGCCACCAAGAACCGCCACGGACGTTTCCGGGAACGGGGCGCCCCACTCCGTAGCGGGTGGTGCGCCTCCTGTCGTCGGCACACCCTACGGCACTCGCGTGAATCACGGGACGCGGAAGCGGCGGACCAGCCGCTGCAGGCGCTTCAGTTCGCCGGCATCCGGCGCGTGATGGTAGCGCAGCGCGGCATACAGGCGGTTGATCTCGCCGGTCTTCGCGGCGATCGCCGGCCGCTGACGGATGATCCGCCGCTGGTAGTCCAGCGGACCTTCGGTGGGCGCCCGCGGCAGGCCGCGGCGCGCCAGCTTGCGGCAGAAGCGCAGCCAGACGCGCTGCACCGGGTCGAGGGCGGGCCCGGCGCCGGGGCGGAACAGGTAGAGGGCGACCAGCCCGAGCAGCAGGGTGGCGAACCCCACCAGGCCCAGCGCCATGCGCTCCCAGGAGGCGAGCAGCGGGGCCAGCCGGCGCAGCAGATCGAGCTGCACGTCCTCGCCGTAGCCGAGCACCCAGCGGTGCCAGTAGGTGTTGAGGCGGTCCCAGCGCAGCGACACGGCGCGCAGCCAGCTGGCGCTGCGGCGGGACATGAACGGCACCGGCTCGCCGGCCGGCAGCGCCGCGTCGAGCCCGCGCTCGATCCGCTCCGGGGCCACCGCCGCGGTAGGGTCGATGCGCACCCAGCCCGGCCCCTTCAGCCACACCTCGGCCCAGGCGTGGGCGTCGGACTGGCGGACGATGACGTAGTCGCCGTTGATCTCGCCGCCCTGGTAGCCGGTGACCACCCGCGCCGGCACCCCGGCGGCGCGCATCAGGAAGACGAAGGCGCCGGCGTAGTGTTCGCAGAAGCCGCGGCGGGTGTCGAAGAGGAACTCGTCCACCGGATTGGCGCCGAGCCGCGGCGGGGTCAGGGTGTAGACGAAGGGCTCCCGGCGGAAATAGCGCAACGCCCGCTGCACCACCGCCTGTGCTCCATCCTCCTCCACCCGCCACTGGTCGGCGAGGTCGCGGGCGCGCTGGTTGTTGACCCCGCCGAGACCGAGCGCCCGCCAGTTGGGAGGATCATTGACGCCGATGCGGTAGCGCGGGTAAGAGAGCAGCCGGTAGCGCTTGCGCTCGGTCACCGGCTCGCGGTCGAGCATCTGGTAGTCGGGGTTCATGGTGGCGCCGGGGGGCAGGGTCGCCGCCATCTCCAGGGCGAACAGCCAGCGCCGGTTGTGGGGCTCGAGGGTGACGGAGTAGCGCTGCGCCTCGCCGATGCCGTCGAAGTGCCGCTCGCCCCCCGGCGGGCGGGTCACCATGTGCCAGGTGCGGCCGTCGAAGCGCCACAGCACCGGGCCACGCCAGTAGGCTTGGCGCAGGTCGGGGATCGGCCCCTCGAACTCCACCCGGAAGGCGACCGCGGCGTTCTGGCCGAGGCGGCCGATGTCGCCGGGGCTCATGGTGTCGCTGAGCCCGGCGCGGGCGCCGCGGGACTCCTCCGGCAGGTGCCACAGCGGCCCCGGCACCCGCGGGAAGAGCAGGAAGAAGACCACCGCCATGGGCAGCGCCTGGGCGAGCAGCGCCCCGGCCAGGCGCAGCCGCTCGCCGACCCGCCCGGCCCCCGGCGGATAGGCCACCGCACCGAGGGCGGCGGTGAGGGCCACCACCGCGACGAACATGTAGAGTGCGATCGGGATCGACTGGGTGAAGAGGAAGTTGGTGACCACCAGGAAATAGCCGAGGAAGAGCAGCAGCACCGCGTCGCGCCGGCCGTTCAGCTCCAGCAGCTTGAGCGCCATCATCGCGCTGAGCAGCGCCACGCCGCCGTCGCGGCCGGCGATGCCCTGGTAGCTGAAGAGCACCCCGCCGATGGCGCCCACCAGCAAGCCCATGCGCAGCCAGCGCCCCGGTAGCGGCCGCCCGCGGCGCGCCGCGCTGCGCACCAGGGCGGCGATGGCGAGCCACAGCAGCGGGATCCACGGCGAGAGGTGCAGCGCATGGGGCGCCAGCACCACCGCCTGTGCCGCCAGCAGCCAGTCGAGCACCCGCGGGTCGATGCCTTGGGGGGTAGTCACGACTGTTGTTCTCCACCACGAAGATGGGGTGGGCGGGTGCGAATCGTTTCGCCGCGGAGTTCTTTCGTACGCTGTCTTTTAACACGAAGGGCACGAAGGAAAAGGCACGAAGGGGATGAAGGCGCATCGGCCGGTGGACACGTCTCCCCTGTAGGAGCGGCCCCCAGGCCGCGATGACGCCGTCTCCGATCCTGCCGCGAAGGGGTTCCCCGCGCGGCACTCCGCCCCCATCGCGGCCTAGGGGCCGCTCCTACAGCGGGTGCCGACATAACACTCCACCCGTCTCCCGATATCCTCGTGTCCTTCGTGCCTCTTCCTTCGTGCCCTTCGTGTTGAAAAGCGGCGCCGGAAAGCGGCACGGCCGGGAAGGATCGCACCCCGTCAAACAGCGCCGTCACAGAACTCATCCTCACCCCTCCAACCGGTAGAGCGCGAGGGATTCGAGGCAGGCGCGGCGGTGGGCCTCGCCGCGGGCGGGATCGACGCTGGTGCCGGGCAGGCGCAGGCCGTATTCGGCCCCCTGGAGTTCGGCGTCGAGCACCCAGCGGCAGAGGCGCGACAGGCGCGCCTCCTCACCCATGCCGTGGAGGTCCGCCCAGTCGAGCCACAACCGGCTCGCCTCGGCACCGTCGAACTGCTTGGTGAGCATCGGCTGCCCCTTGGCCACCGCCTTCCACGCCACGTGGCGCAGCGGATCGCCGGGGCGGTAGGCGCGCAGCCCGGCGAAGTCCTCCTCGCCCACCCCGGCGGAGCGCCCCACCCCCTCGCCCTCGGTGGCGGCGGGCAGCGGCGTGCCCGGCGGCTCGGGGCGGGGATAGACCAGGCAGTGGCGCTCCAGATCGAGCCATGACCAGGCCCGGAACAGCCCCAGGGGATAGTCGCTCTCCACCCGGAAGCGGCCCAGCGGCAGTCGCCCGCGCCGCTCGGCGAGGCGGGTCAGCTCCGCGCTTCCGCTGCCCCCCGCCGCCACCTCCACCGGCCGCGGCGTCTCCTCCTTCAGGCGCACCGCGAGACTGCGATGGGCGACCCCCTCCTCCCCTTCCAGGCGCAACGCGAAGCGCGCCCGCTCACCGGCAAAAACCGCCGGCGAGCGGCCGGCGGAGAGGTGCAGGCCGACCAGGTTGCGGTAGGTATGGAGCATGGTCACCAGCCCCATGGCGGTGAGCAGGAAGGTGAGCATGTAGCCGAGGCTGTTGGAGTAGTTGATCGCGCCGATCAGCATCAGCAGCAGGATCACCGCGAACCCCGCCCCCTGCTTGGTGGGCAGGATGTAGACGTGGCGCCGGTCCAGCCGCACCCCCTCGCGCTCCATGCCGTGGGACGCGGGACGCAGAATCCAGCGCTCCCGGTAGGCGTTCGCCATCTTGGAGTCACCCCATGCCATCACGGGTCCCCGTATCGCCGGGAGGACGGGGGATTGAACCATGAAGGACTCAAGGAATCGGCACCGCCGCGAGCAGCCGCTCGCCGGGGGTGAGCTCCCCCTCGGTGATGCGCAGGCGGTGGCGGACCACCCCCGGCAGCACCGTCTGGACGTCCTCCGGCAGCACCGCCTCGCGCCCCTCCAGCAGCGCCCACGCCTGGGCCGAGCGGAGCAGCGCCAGCGCCGCCCGCGGCGACAGGCCGGTGTCGAACTCGGGCGCGGTACGGGTGTAGTCGAGCAGCGCCTGGAGGTAGTCGAGCAGCGCCTCGGAGACGTGAACCCCGACCACCTGCTGCTGCAACGCGATCAGCTCCGCGGTGGTCAGCGCCGGCTCCAGGTCGGCGATCATGTCGCGCCGGTCGCGCCCCTTGAGCAGCTCGCGCTCCGCCTCGCGCCCCGGATAGCCGAGCTCGATGCACATCAGGAAGCGGTCGAGCTGCGACTCGGGCAGCGGGAAGGTGCCTACCTGGAAGGAGGGGTTCTGCGTCGCGATGACGAAAAACGGCTCGGGCAGCGCGCGGGTCTCCCCCTCCACCGTCACCTGGTGCTCCTCCATCGCCTCGAGCAGCGCGCTCTGCGCCTTCGGCGTGGCGCGGTTGACCTCGTCGGCGAGGATCACCTGGGAGAAGATCGGACCGGGGTGGAACTTGAAGCTGGCGCTGTCGCGCTCGTAGACTGCCACCCCGAGGATGTCCGCCGGCAGCAGGTCGCTGGTGAACTGGATGCGGTGGAACTGCAGGCCGAGGACGCGCGCCAGCACATGGGCCAGGGTGGTCTTGCCCACCCCCGGCAGGTCCTCGATCAGCAGGTGGCCACGGGCGAGCAGACAGGCCAACGCCAGACGAATCTGCCGCTCCTTGCCGAGAATGACGCCGCCGACGGCATCCACCACCTGGCGGATAGTTCGATTCATGGACACTCCGGGGGTGCGGTGGGAAAGCGGCAAGTGTACCCGGTAATTTCCACCGGGACATTTCACCCGCACGGAACTTCCACAGACCCGGCAGGGTCATTGGGTAGATCCCACACTGGCGCCCTCCGCCGCGGAAGCGTAATAGTGGCGTGCCAGACTCCCGGTTCTCCTGCTGAGGTTCACCCCATGAGCTGCGACTCGATCATGATCCCCGACCCACCGAGCCTGCGGGCCGACACCCCCCTCGATCAGGCGATGCAGGTGCTCGCCGAGCACCGCGCCCACTCGCTGCCGGTGGTCGACGACGACGGCCGCTTCGTCGGCATGTTCGACCTGCACCAGCTGATGAAGCTGCTGCTGCCCAAGGCGGTGACCATGGAGCTGGGGCTGCGCCAGGTCTCCTACGTCACCGACACCGTGGACACCTGGGAGCACCTGCGCCGGCAGTTGAAGAAGATCGGCGACGACCCGGTGGCCGACCACCTCACCACCGACGTGCCGGTGGTCCACCCCACCACCGCCACCCTGGAGGCGCTGCGCAACCTCTACCACCGCCCGGGCCAGATCCCGGTGGTGGAGAAGGCAAGCGGCCGGCTGGTCGGCGTGATCAGCTGCTGGGACGTGATCGACCGCATCGGCGAGGAGACCTGAGATGGAGAGTGCCGCCGTCCACGCCGCCACCACCCTCTTCGGCATCGACCCGCTGTGGCTCTCCAGCGGGCTGTTCCTGCTCACCTACGGGGTGATCATCAGCGAGCGGGTCAACCGCGCCATCGTCTCCCTGCTCGGCGCCGGACTGATGATCATCTGCGGGGTGCTCGACCAGGCCACGGCGGTGGACGGCATCGAGTTCAACACCCTGGGGCTCCTGACCGGGATGATGGTGATCGTCGCCATCACCCGCCGTAGCGGGGTCTTCCAGTACGTCGCGATCCGTGCCGCGAAACAGGTCAAGGCGAGCCCGTGGGGCATCCTGGTGATGCTCTCGCTGGTCACCGCGCTGTTCTCCTCGCTGCTCGACAACGTCACCACCGTGCTGCTGGTGGCCCCGGTCACCCTGCTGATCACCGAGGAGCTGGAGATCACTCCCTACCCCTTTCTGGTGGCCGAGATCTTCGCCTCCAACGTCGGCGGCACCGCCACCCTGATCGGCGACCCGCCGAACATCATGATCGGCTCGGCGGTGGGGCTCACCTTCAACGACTTCCTGTTCAACCTCACGCCGATCATCATCCCGGTGCTGATCGCGCTGCTCGGCGTCTTCCACCTGCTGTGGCGCCGCTCGCTGCAGGCCTCCGACGAGGCGCGCGCGCGGGTGATGGCCTTCGACGAGCGCGAGGCGATCACCGACGTGCGCCTGCTCAAGCAGTCGCTCGGCGTGCTCGCCCTGGTCATCGCCGGCTTCGTCGCCGCCCACCCGCTGCACCTGGAGCCGGCGACCATCGCGCTGTTCGGCGCCGCCCTGCTGATGCTGCTCGACAACTTCCCGCTCGACGCCGAGAAGCAGACCGAGCGGGTCCACGCCAGCTTCGCCGAGGTGGAGTGGGTGACCATCTTCTTCTTCGTCGGCCTGTTCATCGTGGTCAAGGGGATCGAGCACACCGGCCTGCTGGAGATGATCGCCAACCACGTGGTGCACGCCACCGGCGGCAATCTGACCACCATGTCGATGGCGATCCTATGGGTCTCGGCAATCGCCTCGGCGATCGTCGACAACATCCCCTTCGTCGCCACCATGATCCCGCTGATCCACTCCATGGCCCCCGCCTTCGGCGGCCCGGAGGGGCTAATGCCGCTGTGGTGGTCGCTGGCCCTGGGTGCCTGCCTGGGCGGCAACGGCTCGCTGATCGGCGCCAGCGCCAACCTGATCGTCGCCGGGTTTGCCGAACGGGCCGGCCACCGCATCCAGTTCGTGCCCTTCCTGCTGCTCGCCTTCCCGATGATGCTGTTCACCGTCGCTATCAGCAGCGTCTACGTCTGGCTGCGCTACCTCTGACACCCGTCGCCGCTGGCGCGGCGGCGGGCAGGTGATTATGCAATGCCGGGGCGAAAGCCCCCTACTTCAGTGCCGGGCCCCGTAGGTCGCCGCTACTGCGGCGACGCGAACGGAAGCAGCGGACCCGATGCCTCGTCCTCCCGCCCCGAGCGGAAGAACGGATTACTCGGGAAGGACAACGCCGACGAAAAGCCCGCTGCCTCCGTTCCGTCGGGACGGTAGTCCCGACCTACGTTGGCGGCGGGGGAAGTAATCTGGGAAAATTCCGCCCCCTTCCACGGCTTTTCGGCGGTGTCCCATGCCCATCCCCCTCCCCCCTCGCGCATCGATCGACGACGACGTGGCCCGCGCCCTCGCCGAGGACCTGGGCAGCGGCGACCTCACCGCCTCGCTGGTACCGGAGGGGGCGACGGCCACCGCGACGGTGATCTCGAGGGAGGCGGCGGTGCTTTGCGGGCGGCCCTGGGTGGAGGCCGTATTCACCCGGCTCGACCCGACGATCCAGTTCCACTGGGACGCCGACGAAGGGGCGCGGGTGGCACCGGATCAGGTGATCCTGCGCCTGGAAGGCCCGGCGCGGGCGCTGCTCTCCGGGGAGCGCGCCGCACTCAACTTCCTGCAGACCCTCTCCGGCACCGCCACCGCCGCGGCGCGCTACGTCACCGAACTGGAAGGGACCGGCTGCCGGCTGCTCGACACCCGCAAGACCCTCCCAGGGCTGCGGCTGGCGCAGAAGTACGCGGTGCGCGCCGGCGGCGGCAACAACCATCGAACCGGGCTCTACGACGGCATCCTGATCAAGGAGAACCACATTATCGCCGCCGGCTCGATCGCCGCGGCGGTGAAGCAGGCCAAGGCGCTGGCCGGCGAGCTGAAGGTGGAGTGCGAGGTAGAGAGCCTGGATGAGGCGAACGAGGCGCTGGAGGCCGGTGCCGACATCCTGCTGCTCGACAACTTCTCCCTCGACGCCCTGCGCCGGGCGGTACGCCTCAACGACGGGCGGGCCAAGCTGGAGGCCTCCGGCGGGGTGACCCTGGAGAGCATCCGCGCCATCGCCGAGACCGGGGTCGACTTCATCTCGGTGGGGGCGATCACCAAGGACCTGCGGGCGGTCGATCTTTCGATGCGCTTCGAGGTACGGCTGTAGAGCGCGCCGCAACCTGGCCTGTAGGAGCGGCCCCGAGGCCGCGATTGCCTACAGGGATGCAGGTACTTGGCGTGAGCAGGATGCGGAAGCCGGGCGCCCTCTCCGCCAACCCCCGCCAGACCAATCAAGGCCTCCACCCCGCACCATCGCGGCCTGAGGGCCGCTCCTACAGGCGAGGTCGTGCCGGAACGGAGACGCTGCCACCTGTCACACGGTTGAAATCTCCCCCCCGTAACCGCACTCTTGGCCGATGAGCAACGACACCCCACTGGCGCGGCTACTCGAAGGCCGCAATGATCAGGAACGCGAGCGGATCAGCGCCGCCTGGACCCTGGCCGAGCAATGCGGCGCACTGGAGCCGGAGGCCGCCGCCGACAGCTGCACCACCCTCACCACCCTGGAGGCTGATGCCGCCACCCACGCCGCCGCCCTGCTCCTGCCGGCGGTGGAGAGCGGGCTGCTCGACCTGCCCACCCTGCACGAGAAGTGCGACGGCGAGGTGGCCGCACTGGCCGAGGGCGCGGCGCGGATGCAGCTGATCGAGGCGCTCCACGAGAAGGAGGGGAGCCGCCTCGGCAGCGGCACCGAGGGGCTGCGCAAGATGCTGCTGGCGATGATCGAGGACGTCCGCGTGGTCTTCGTCAAGCTCGCCCAGCGCCTCACCCTGACCCGCCGGGCCAAGCACGGCGACCCCGCCGAGCGCGAGCGGATCGCCCGCGAGAACCTCGACATCTTCGCCCCGCTGGCCAACCGCCTCGGCATCTGGCAGCTCAAGTGGGAGCTGGAGGACCTCTCGCTCCACGCCCTGGAGCCCGATGAATACCAGCGAATCGCCCGCCTGCTGGAGGAGAAGCGCGGCGAGCGCGAGACGTTCATCCACCAGGTGATCGAAGAGCTGCGCGCGGCGCTCGCCGCGGTCGGCGTCCACGGCGACATCGCCGGCCGCCCCAAGCACATCTACAGCATCTGGAAGAAGATGAAGCGCAAACGGGTCGACTTCCATCAGGTGTTCGACGTGCGCGCGGTGCGCGTGCTGGTCGACGACATCGCCCAGTGCTACACCGTGCTCGGCATCGTCCACGGCCGCTGGAGCCCGGTGGCCGGCGAGTTCGACGACTACGTCGCCAACCCCAAGGAGAACGGCTACCGCTCGCTGCACACCGCGGTCTACGGCCCCGAGGGGAAACCCTTCGAGGTGCAGATCCGCACCTGCGAGATGCACCGCGAGTCGGAGCTGGGCATCGCCGCCCACTGGCGCTACAAGGAGGGCGGCGGCGGCCGCGACCAGGGGCTGGAAAACAAGCTGCTGTGGCTGCGCCAGCTGATGAGCTGGAAGGGTGAGGGGGAGGAGGCCGAGGGGTTCGTCGAGCACTTCAAGAGCGAGGTGTTCGACGAGCGGGTCTATGTCTTCAGCCCGCGCGGCCAGGTGGTCGATCTGGCCGCCGGCGCCACCCCCCTGGACTTCGCCTACCACATCCACACCGAGGTGGGCCACCGCTGCCGCGGCGCCAAGGTGAACGGCCGCATCACCCCCCTGAACACCCCGCTGGAGACCGGCGACCGGGTGGAGATCCTCACCGCCAAGGAGGGGGAGCCGAGCCGCGACTGGCTCAATCCCCACCTCCACTACCTGGCCACCTCGCGAGCCCGCGAGAAGGTGCGCAGCTGGTTCCGCGCCCTGGACTACGACAAGAACGTCGCCGCCGGCCGCACGGTGCTCGAACGCGAGCTGCACCGTCAGGGGCTGAAAGTGGAGCAGGAGCGGATCGCGCGGCGTTCACGCTTCCCCAAGCTCGACGACTTCCTCGCCGCGCTCGGCCGCGGGGACATCAACTCCACCCAGCTCTCCGCCCTGCTCCAGGAGTTCGCCCCCCGCCCCGAGCCGGCGCTGCCGACGGTGGACGAACACAAGGCGCGCAAGTTCCAGCGCCGCCCCGGCGCGGTGGAGATCCAGGGGGTCGGCAACCTGCTCACCCAGATCGCCCAGTGCTGCCGGCCGGCACCGGGGGACCCGATCGTCGGCTACATCACCCACGGCGCCGGGGTGACCATCCACCGTGCCGACTGCAACAACGCCCTGCATCTGGCCAGCGAACAGCCGGAGCGGATGATCGAGGTGAGCTGGAGCGACGGCGGCGGCGACACCTACCCGGTGGAGATCCAGGTCACCGCCTTCGACCGCCAGGGCCTGCTGCGCGACGTCACCGGGGTGTTCAGCGACCTCAAGCTCAACGTGCTGGCGGTCAACACCCGCACCGACGAGAGCGACTACACCGCCCACATGACCTTCACCGTGGCGGTCAACGACATCGCCGAACTGGGCCGGGTGCTGGACCGGATCGGTGCGCTGCCCAACGTGCGCGAGGCGCGGAGGAAGGTGTGAGGCGGCCACGGCCGCTTCGACTTCACCGCGTTGCCCGCCCTCTGGCCTACCACCCATCGTGGATGGGCGCGCGGAGACGTGTACGTTGACGGTGGAGTGAGCAGGTCGCCGCTACTGCGGCGACGCGAACGGGGGCACCGCCGAAAAACCGCGTACCGACCTTGCCGAACGGGACGAAGCTGTCGGAACGCGGCTACCGGCCCCATGCCCGCTGCTTCCGTTTGCGTCGGCGCGGTAGCGCCTACCTACGCGAATGCGGACGGTTGACACCCCTGCGGCCTGACGGGCCCCCACGCGGAGGGTTTCGTCGTAGGAGCGGCCCCCAAGGCCGCGATGGTGCCCTCTCCGTTGACCTCCGCGAGTGTTTCTCCCGTTTCCACGCTCTGCGTGGAAACGTCTTCTTTGACGCTCCGCGTCATGCCGAACGAAAGCACCGCGATTTCAGCACCTCCGGAACACAAGGACGCAGAGCGTCCAAGGTTCCCCGGTTACGACGCAGAGCGTCGTAACCAGCGATCCGAGAAAGCGGAGAGCGACCC
>NZ_BAAHXB010000125.1:0-16342 GCF_054657215.1 Endothiovibrio diazotrophicus | reverse complement strand
CGCTCTGCGTCCTGGCGCTCGGTAGAACGCTGAAATTGCGGTGACTTCGTCCGGCAAGATGCGGAGCGTCGAAGAAGACGTGTCCACGCAGAGCGTGGCAACGAGAAGGTGGTTGGGAGGGCATGACGTTCTGGTGTAGGGGTTGACGTGGACTTGGTCCCCGGCATGATCCTGACGCCTGACGCCCGTTATCCGCCTCCCCCATGGGTGGCAAGCCACTCCACCGCCATCTGTTTCGCCCTGGCGATCTGGTCGTCGAGCATGAATTTGGCGAGCCGATCGCGGGCGCGGCGCGCATCGGCGTCGCCGTTGGCGGAGGCGATGTCGTACCACATGTGGGCGGTGACGTAGTCCTTCTCCACCCCCTCCCCCTTGGCGTACTTGAGCCCCAGGTTGTACTGGGCGACGACGCTGCCGCCGGCGATCGCCTTGCGGTACCACTCGATCGCCTTGGCGGAATCCTGGGGGACGCCGTTGCCGCCGGCGTAGAGGGCGCCGAGGTTGACCTGGGCGCCGACGTGGCCGGCCTCGGCGGCCAGTTGGAACCAGTGGGCCGCCTGGGTGAAATCCTGCAGCACCCCCTCGCCCTCGCTGTACATCAGGCCGAGGTTGTAGCGCGCCTCCAGGTGACCCTGGTCGGCTGCCTTGCGGTACCACTGGATGGCCAGGGTGTCGTCGCGGGTTACCCCCTGGCCGTCGTCGTAGCGCAGCGCCAGGTCGTACTGGCCGTTGGCGTCGCCCTGCTCGGCGGCCTTGCGGTACCACTTCACCGCCTCCACCTCGTCCTGCAGCGTCCCCTTGCCCTTGAGGTACATGTAGCCGAGGTTGACCTGGGCGTGGGCGTTGCCCTGCTCGGCGGCCTTGCGGTACCAGCCGAGGGCGGCCTTCTCGTCCATCGCCACGCCGCGCCCCGCCTCCAGGGCCACCGCCACCTGGAACTGGGCCTCGGCGGCGCCCTCCTGGGCGGCTTTGAGCAGCCAGACGAAGGCCTGCTTGATATCCTTCTTCACCCCCTTGCCGGTGGCGTAGGCGATGCCCAGCTTGGTCTGTGCGTCGCGGTCGCCCTGCTCGGCGGCGCGCTGATACCAGTGCACCGCCTCGATCTCTTCGCGGCTGCTCCCCTCGGAGCGCAGGCCGAGGCGGTACTGGGCGTCGGGCTGGCCCAGCTCGGCGGCCATCCGGTACCACGACTCCGCCTCGCGGTCGTCCTCCGGCACCCCTTCGCCGTAGTCGTACATCAGGCCGAGGTAGTAGGCGGCGTCGGGGTGGCTCTGCTGGGCCGCCTTGACGTACCAGACGCGTGCCTCGGTGAAGTCCTGCGGAACGCCGCGCCCCTCGTAGTACATCCGCGCCAGCCGGTATTGGGCCTGGGCGTTGCCGCGGCCGGCGGCCTTGCGGTACCACTTCTCCGCCTTTTCCGGATTCTTCGGCACGCCGCGCCCCTCGTCGTAGAGGTCGCCGAGGGCGAACAGCGCCTGATCCTCGCCCTTGGTGGCACCGTCGAGGAATTCGGCGATCGCCTGGTCGGTCCGGCCCTGGGCGAGCAGCGCCTGGCCGCGGGCGTAGTCGGCGGCGGCGCTCGCCGGGCCGAGGAGCGCCAGCAGCAGTGTCGCGGTCAAGGGTGCGGCAGGTCGCTGCAGCGTGCGCTCAACCGTGGTCGTCGAAGCCATAGCGCTTGTCGCCCTCCTTACCCATGGTTTCGTCGCCGCCCCCCTTGTTGGGACGGTCGTATTCGATGGCGATCTCCACCCGGCGGTTCTCCTTGCGCCCCTCCGGCGTGTCGTTGCCGGTCAGCGGCCGGGTGTCGCCGTAGCCCTTCGCCTCGAAACGGTCCGGCTCGGCGCCGGTGGACTCCATCAGCACCTGCAGCACGCTCACCGCGCGGGCGGTGGAGAGGTCCCAGTTGGAGCGGAAGCGGTTGGTGATGATAGGCACGTCGTCGGTGTGGCCGGCCACCGAGAACACCCCCTTGGATTCGCTGAGGGTCTTGCCCAGGTCGGCGACCACCTGGCGGTACTTGGGGGTGAGCTCGGCGCTGGCCGACTCGAACAGCCCCTGGTCCTTCAGCCGGATGATGATCCGCTCGCCGCCGTCCTCCAGCTCCATCAGTCCCTCGCGGGTGGCCGGGGCCATCGCCTGGCGCAGCTTCATCAGGTCCTTCTCCATCCCCCGCTTCTTCTGCGGTTTGGAGGACTGGATGCGCGGGTTCATGCGGGTGACGTCGGTGGTGGTCTGACGGATGCGGTTGATCGCCGTCGGCATGACCACGCCGGGGCTGAACTCGCGGGCGACGAAGCTGACCCCCTTCGGGCTCTCCTTCAGGCGCACCTCGGCCTGCACGCCGAAGGCGTCCTTCATCGAGCCGGAGACCTGCTTGTACTTCTGCTTGTCCAGCTCCGAGAAGGAGAACAGCAGCACGAAGAAGGCGAGCAGCAGCGACATCAGGTCGGCGAAGGTCATGATCCACGCGGCGGGGCCGGGGGGACACTTCTTCGGCGGTTGATCGTCGTCTTCGTCGGACACGGCCGTTCGTCTCCCGCTGGTACGCCGTTACTTGTCGCCGCTGCCGCCGCGCTGGCTGCGCGGCAGGTAGGTCTTCATCATGTCCTCCATCACCCGCGGGTTGGCGCCGTCGGCGATCGAGGTGACCCCTTCGAGGATCATCGACTTGGTGATCCGCTCCTCCTTGCTGCGCGCCTCCAGCTTCTTAGCGATGGGGATGGCGATGGTGTTGGCGATCACCGCGCCGTAGAGGGTGGTCAACAGCGCCACCGCCATCGCCGGTCCGATCGCCTTCGGGTCGTCCATGTTGGCCATCATCTGCACCAGACCGATCAGCGTACCGATCATGCCCATCGCCGGGGCGTAGTCGCCGATCGCCTTGAACACCGCCTGGCCATCCTCGTGGCGCTCGATGGTCAGGTTGATGTCCTTGTTGAGCATGGCGCGCACGGTCTGCGGGTCGGAGCCGTCCACCACCAGTTGGATGCCGCGCTGGAGGAATTCGTTCTCCACCTGCATCTGTTCCAGCCCGAGCAGCCCCTCGCGCCGCGCGATGTTGGCCATCTGCATGCTCTGCTCGATGATCTCCGCCGGGCTCTGGGGCTTGTGCATGAACGCCTTCGCCGCCACCTTGAAGGAACCGAGGGTGGTGGCCAGCGGAAAGTTCATCAGCACCACCGCGAAGGTGCCGCCGATGACGATGATCACGCTGGGGATGTTGATGAACATCAACGCGCTGCCGCCGATGGCGATGGACGAGGCGATGGCGCCGATGGCGCCGAGCATGCCGAGTAGCGTTGCGATATCCACGCTGCTTTTCCTCACTGTGCTGACCGACGGGCCGCCCCTGGTGGGCGAGCGGCCGAAACGGCTCCGATTCCGGGCTGGACGGGGCGGGGAGGGTGGTTTATCCCCGGGAACCCGTCGGACGATGGGTCGAATCGACCGCGAAGGCGGGACAGCGGCCCCGCCGCTCCCGCAACTCCACCCCCCAAGGGCCGACGGGCCTCCGCTCCCGCGGATGCCGGAATGAAATTAAGCAGGAACCGTGCCTGTATCTCCCGGTGGCCGGAAAGGGGTGGTTGGATGGTCGTTTCGTCGCGAGGGGGGCTTGGGCACGGGGGTACCGGCTCGGAGGGCGGGCAGGAAAAGGGGGTGCGCCAAGCGATCTGGCATCGGTCCACCGTGGTTTCCGGGGCCACAGTCGGGTAACGAAATATACCACGGGCCTCGCCGCGGCCGATAGTTTGGAGGAGCTGTCGCGGCCGTTGAACGGGGAAGTCGTCAAGAAAATGGCGGTGTTCGGTTTGCTCGTCGAGGGCGGGATGCCGGAGAATGGCGGTCTCCCCTCCAGCACTCCTCTCCCCCATGCAACTGATCTCGTTCAATCCCTACCGCACGCTCGACCTGCCGAGGGTCCGCTACCTCAAGCCGGAGCGGTTGTTCGCCGAACGGGCTGTCCTGGAGGGGGCCGACTGGGTGCTCTTCCCCGAGTACTGGCAGGTCAACGCCCTGATCTACGGGTTCCGCAAGCGGATCTTTCCCTCGGCGTCCAGTTACCACCTGGGCCACGACAAGGTGGAGATGACCCGGGCCCTCTGGTCGGTGGCTCCTGCCCACGTGCCGTGGACCGAGATTGCCGCCGCCACCGAGCGCGGCATCGAGGAGATCCTGGAGGCCTTCCCCATGCCCTTCGTTGCCAAGGTGACCCGCGCCTCCATGGGGCGGGGGGTGTTCCTGGTCGAGGAGCGGCGGCAGTTCCTGGAGTATGCACGGGCCAACGAGGTGCTCTACGTCCAGGAGCGATTGCCGATCCGTCGCGACCTGCGGGTGGTATGGGTGGGGGATGCGGTGCTCACCGCCTATTGGCGCAACGCCGCCGAGGGGGCGTTCCACAACAATCTGTCACGGGGGGGTGAGCTCTCCTTCGACGAGATCCCCGAGGTGGCACTGGAACTGGTGACGCGGGTGGCGCGGGCCCTGGGCATCGACCATGCCGGCTTCGACCTGGCCGAGGTGGAGGGTCACTTCTACTTCCTGGAGTTCAACACCCTGTTCGGCAACCAGGGGCTCACCGAGCGCGACATCCGCACCGGGCCGGCGATCCTCTCCCATCTCCGGGGTTGTGCTGCCGGTGGATGAGGGTGGTTTCGGCCATGAAGGGGAGCGATTCAGGGTGGAGTTCCGTCGGTCGCAGCGCTCAACGGTTGGCACCACTCCATCCTGTAGGAGCGGCCCCAGGCCGCGATCGGGGCGGAGTTCGGCGGTAAATTCGGTTGGCGGGAGAGGCGGAGAGGGCGCCCGGCTTCCGCATCCTGCTCACGCCAAGTACCTACATCCCTGTAGGCAATCGCGGCCTGGGGGCCGCTCCCACAAGGGGGGGGGCGGGAGCGCAGGACTTTTTCCCCTTCATGCCCTTCATGGTAAATAGAGCCGATGAAAAGAAAACGGGCGCCCCCGCAGGTGCGCCCGTCGTTCGAAGCCGGCGAAGCGATCGCCGTTCTACCTCTTTTTCTTCTCCCTCTTCCCTGCGCCTCCCGCATCCTCGCCGACGCCCAGCGGCAGCGCGGCGACGTGGTCCAGTTGCCAGATCTCGTCGTTGTAGTCGCTGATCGTGCGGTCGGTGGAGAACTTGCCGCTCGCCGCGGTGTTGAGGATCGACATGCGCAGCCAGCGCTCGCGGTCGCGGTAGGCCGTCGCCGCCCGCTCCTGGGCGTCGATGTAGGCACGGAAGTCGCCGGCGGTCATCCACGGGTCGTGGGGGCTGAGGATCGAGTTGACGATCGGCTCGAAGATGCCGTTCTCGAAGTGGTTGAAGTGGCCCGCCTCGATCAGGTGGATCACCTGCGAGAGGTCGTGGTCGCTCTCCACCGTCACCGACGGCACGTAGTGGCCGCGCCGCGCGTCCACCTCCTCGGCGGTCATGCCGAAGAGGAAGAAGTTCTCCTCGCCCGCCTCCTCGCGGATCTCGATGTTGGCCCCGTCGAGGGTGCCGATGGTCACCGCGCCGTTCATCATGAACTTCATGTTGCCGGTGCCGGAGGCCTCCTTGCCGGCGGTCGAGATCTGCTCGGAGAGGTCCGCCGCCGGGCAGATCCGCTCCATCAGCGAGACGCCGTAGTTGGGGATGAAGGCGACCCGCAGCAGGCCGTCGCAGTCGCGGTCGCCGTTGACCACGCGGGCGACGTTGTTGATCAGCTTGATGATCCGCTTGGCCATGAAGTAGCCGGGGGCCGCCTTGCCGCCGATCAGCACGTTGCGCGGGGTCCAGTCGGCCACCTCGCCGTGCTTGATGCGGTTGTAGAGGTGAATCACGTGGAGCACGTTGAGCAGCTGGCGCTTGTACTCGTGGATGCGCTTGACCTGCACGTCGAGCATCCCGCCGGGGATGAACTCGACCCCGCAGCGGCGCTGGACGATCGCCGCCAGCTGCTCCTTGTTCGCCTCCTTGGCCGCCGCCCAGCGCTCGCGGAAGGCGGCGTCGTCGGCGTGCGGGGCGAGCCGCTCCAACTGCTTCAGGTCGGAGACCCAGCCGTCGCCGATGGTCTCGGTGATCAGCCCGGCCAGCGGGCGGTTGCAGGCGGCCAGCCAGCGGCGTTGGGTGACGCCGTTGGTCTTGTTGGTGAACTTCTCCGGCCACAGCTCGTAGAAGTCGCGGAACAGCCCCTTCTGCAGCAGCTCGGAGTGCAGTTCGGCGACGCCGTTGACCTTGAAGCTGCCGACGATGGCCAGATAGGCCATGCGCACCTGGGGATACTCCCCCTCCTCGATCAGCGACATGCGGGCGAGGCGGTCGTTGTCGCCGGGCCAGCGCAGCGAGACCTCGCTGAGGAAGCGGGCGTTGATCTCGTAGATGATGTCCAGGAGCCGCGGCAGCAACTGCTCGAACAGCCGCACCGGCCACTTCTCCAGCGCCTCGGGGAGCAGGGTGTGGTTGGTGTAGGCCATGGTCCGCGCGGTGATCTCCCAGGCCTCGTCCCAGCCCAGGTTCTTCTCGTCCATCAGCAGCCGCATCAGCTCGGCCACGGCGATGCTCGGGTGGGTGTCGTTGAGCTGGAAGACGTTCTTCTCGGCGAACGTGGCAAAGTCGTTGCTGTGCACGAAGTTCCAGTGGTCGATCACGTCCTGCAGGCTGGCCGAGGCGAGGAAGTACTGCTGGCGCAGGCGCAGCTCCTTGCCGTTCTCGCTGGCGTCGTTGGGGTAGAGCACCATGGTGATCTGCTCGGCGTTGTTCTTTGCCGCCACCGACTCGGGGTAGGAGCCGGCGTTGAACTCGCCGAGGTCGAACTCGTCGGTGGCCGCCGCCTTCCACAGCCGCAGGTTGTTCACCGTGTTGTTGCGGTAGCCGGGGATCGGCATGTCGTAGGGCACCGCCAGCACGTCGTGGGTGTCGAGCCAGTGGGCGACCAGCGCGCCGTCGGGCAGCCGGCGGTACTCGACCCGGCCGCCGAAGTGGACCCGCTTGGTGTGCTCCGGGCGCTCCAGCTCCCACGGATTGCCGTTGCGCAGCCAGTGGTCGGGCTCCTCCACCTGCTCACCGTTCTGCACCTTCTGGCGGAACATGCCGTACTCGTAGCGGATGCCGTAGCCCACCACCGGCAGTTGCAGGGAGGCGCAGGAGTCGAGGAAGCAGGCGGCGAGCCGCCCCAGGCCGCCGTTGCCGAGGCCGGCGTCGGGCTCGCTCTCGGCCAGCTCCTCCAGGTCGAAACCGAGCTGGGTCAGTGCCTCCCCGATCTCGTCGTCCAGCTCCAGGTTGAGCAGCGCGTTGCCCAGGGCGCGGCCCATCAGGAACTCCAGGGAGAGGTAGTAGGCGCGCTTGCACTTGGCCTCGTCGTAGGCGTAACGGGTCGCCTTGGCGCGCTCCAGCAGGCGGTCGCGCAGCACCTTGGCGAGCGCCTCGTAGGGGTAGTGGGTGCTGCGGCAGTAGCGGTCGCGGCCCATGGTATGGGTGAAGTGGCGGCGGAAGTCCTCGCGCAGGGTAGCGGCGTCGGTGCCGAGGGCGGGCAGGTCGGTCAGGTCCGGGATCGGGTGACTGGCGGTGAGCTTCTTGAAGATCATGGCGCTGCCATCTCCATGCTGGGGCCGCGTGCGGCGTGGTGAGCGTGGTAAAAATCGGGGGGCCAATGATATACGAACCCCGGCGGGCGGCCACGTCCGGGTTCCGGGAGAGGATGGTTGTTTAGAATATTATTGATTCATGATATATCATTCGGGCTCCGCGATTCCCACTGTTTGCCACCACCGTTCAAGGAGGTCTCCGAAATGAAACGATTGCTGCGCCGAATCCTGTTCCTGTTGCTGCCGTTGGCGGCCCTGCCGGCCTCCGCCGATACCCTGGTGATGGTCCAGGGCTATCTGGGCGACGGTCACGACTGGCGCGCCAGCGGCGTCGCCCGGCCGCTGTTGGATGCCGGCTGGGCCGACGGCGGCCAACTGTTGCTCACCCCCGGCGCGGTGCGTAGCGACCTGCCGCAGCCGTCCGCCGCCAAGCGCTTCTACACCGTGGTGCTTCCCTCGGAAGCGCCGATGATGGCCCAGCTCGGCTTCCTCGAGCGGTACATGGACTTCGTCGAGGCGCGCCACGGGTCCGAACGGCTGTTCCTGGTGGGCCACTCCGCCGGTGGGGTGCTCGCCCGGTTGTACATGGTGCGCCACCCGAAGGCGGGGGTGGACGGGCTGATCACCATCGCCAGTCCCAACCTCGGCAGCGAGTTGGCGGAGCTGGGCAACGACGTCGGCAACTCGCCGCTGGGCTGGGTGACGCCGTTGATGGGGCTCTCCACCATCAACCGTTCCCAGGGGCTCTACTACGACCTCGGCCGCCCGCGTCCCGGTAGCCTGCTCCACTGGCTCAACGCCCAGCCGCATCCGAAGGCGCGCTACGTGGCGGTGATCCGCGAGGCGGGTTTCCCCTTCGGCCCGGGTGATGAGGTGGTCCCCGCCTGGAGCCAGGACCTCAATCAGGTGCCGGCGTTGCGCGGCCACGCGATGGTCATCCCCACCGCCGGCGGCCACGGCATGCGCATCGAGGACGGCGCGCTGATCGCCGACCTGCTTCGCAGTTGAGGTTGGATGCTTCGACCATGAAGGGCATGAAGGGGGCGACCCCTCTCTTCATGTCCTTCGCTCCTCTTCATGCCCTTCATGGTAGCCCTGCCGGTTTGGCCATTTTTTCAGGGGCGTGGTACAACGAGGCGGTTCGATAACGAAGGGTGCCGCCGCCATGAGTCAGAACCTCGATCCGATCCTGCTCAACTTCTTCTACGCCGCCATGGGCGGCTGCATGACGCTGTTCTTCATGTGGATGGGTTGCAAGCTGTTCAACCGCATCGTCTGCTTCAACATCAGCGAGGAACTGGGCAAGGGGAACATGGCGGTGGGGCTGATGATCGCCGGGGTGTTCATCGGCATCGGCACCGCCATGGGGCTGGTAATCGGCCTCGGGCTCAACTGATGCGCCGGGCGCTCGCCGCGCTGTTTCCGGCGGCACTGCTGGCCGTGGCGGCGGCGCTGCCGGTGTGGGCGGCCGGCGACCTGGAACCGGTGGACTCCCCCCGCTGGAGCCGCGATTTCGATGCCTACTTCCGCAAATATTCCAAACGCTATTTCGGCCCCCACTTCGACTGGCGCTGGTTCAAGGCCCAGGCGATCACCGAGTCCCATCTCAACCCCGAGGCGCGCAGCGCCGCCGGGGCGCGCGGCCTGATGCAGCTGATGCCCGCCACTTTCGAAGAGATCCAGCGGGAGAAGCCCCACTTCGTCGATCTCGACGCCCCCCGCTGGAACGTCGCCGCCGGTATCTACTACGATGGCCTGCTGTTTCGCAAATGGCGGGGGTTGCCGGAGCAGGAGCGGCTCTATCTGGCGCTGGCCAGCTACAACGCCGGCTACGGCCGGGTGCGCAGCGCCTATCGTCAGGCGCCGGCCCCAGTGAGCGGCTGGCGGGAGGTGAGCCATCGGGTGCCGGGGCAGACCCGCGCCTACGTCGCCCGCATCCAGGACGTGATGGAGGTGCGTTCCCGCAAGCGGTTGCGCGGGGTCGAGAAGTTCTTCAATTGACCTCTAGATGTAGTGTCCATCGGAAAAACTGGGATGGAAACTTGTAGGATGGGAAAAGGAGCGACGTGCCCATCGAATGAAGGCGGTGAGTTTCGCGGTGGCAGTGCCTTCTACGGTTTTTGGAAAATCTTATCCCAATTTTTCCGATGGACGGAGTACTCGCGGCGTGTTCGGCGCAGCCTCCGCGGGGGGCTCCAGCAGGGACTCGTGGAGCCAGCCGCGCAGCGCCTTCGTCGGCACCACCACCTCCACCCACTCCCCCCGTCGCGACAACTCGATCAGCGGCGTCCCCTCGTCGAGCACCGCCACCACCGCCGCCTCCAGATCGGGCTCCCCGCGGCAGTTGGCGCGATTTGCCCCTAGCCGCTGCGGTTGGCCGAGCAGCGCCCAGTCCTCCTTCTTCCAGCCGGCGGTGAGTTCCCCCAACCGGTGGCCCTGGTCGCGCAGCAGTTCGATGAGCAGGGCGCGGGCCTCCTCGTGGCCGCCGCGCGCCGCCTTCAGATAGAGATCGGCGGCCCAGCGGGGGTTGCGTACCACCTCCGCGTCGCCGGAGGCGTAGAGCAGGCCGAGGGCGAAGAGCGCGTCGAGATGGCCGTGCTGGGCGGCCAGGCTCCACCAGCGCAGGGTCTGGTAGTCGTCGATCACCAGCCCGTAGCCGTTGTGGTACATCCAGCCGATGCCGAATTGGGCCTCGGCGTCTCCCTGCTCCGCCAGCGGCAGCCAGTGGTAGTAGGCGATGGCGTAGTTGCCCTGGCGCATCGCCGCGGCCGCCAACTGCCGTTCCTCCTCGGCGGAAGGGGGGCGGGGTCGCTTTTCCGCCGAATCGGCCGCGGGCGGTGTGGCGGTGGGCGAGGGGGGCGTCGACGGTGACGCGGGGGAGGGAGAGGGGGGCGTCGGCCCGCTGGTCACCTGTCGCCAGATGGGGACCGCCCACGCCGGCGGCCAGTAGCCCGGGGGCGCCTGGGCCACGCCGGCGGTGGCGATGAGCAGGGGGGTGAGGGCGAGCATGCGCTTCATGTCGGTGCAGTGTAGCAGGCGCGACGTTCCGCTCGGCATCGGGCCGCGCGCCCGCGACGACGAAAAAGGCCCGCGCGGCGGTTGCCGCGCGGGCCTTTTTTCCCCAAGCGCCGAGGGCGCTTATTTGGCGTCGGCGACCGGAGCCGGCGCGGTCGGGCGGAGCATGGCGATGCGCTCCTCCATCTGCTTCCGGAACGCGGCGCGGCGCTCCTCGGCCTGCTTCTTCATCTGCTCCATCTGCGCCTCCATGGCCTTCTTCATCTGCTCCATCTGCGCCTGGAACGCCTTCTGCTGCGCCTCGATGGCGGCCTTCTGCTGCTCCTGGAACGCCTTCATCTGCTCGAGAGCGGTCTGCTGCTGCTTCTCAAAGGCCTCGCTGGCGGCCTTCGCCTGCTCCTCGTTCATCACCGGAGCGACGGCGTTCGGGAAGGCGTAGGGGGCGAAGGTGGTCGGGGCCGCGACGGTCGGGGCCGTGGTGGCCGGCACGGTGGTGGTCGGCGCGGCGGCATTCGGGGCGGCGTAGCCATACGGGGCGTAGCCGTAGGGCGCGTAGCCGTATGGCGCATAGCCGTAGTAGGGGGCGTGGTGGCCATAGCCGTTGCCGCTGCCGTAACCGTTGCCGTGGCCGCTCATGCTGAAGTTGAAGGCGCCATCGCCGAAGCCGTCACCGAGGCCGTTGCCATTGCCGAAGAAGGGGCCGCTCCAGGCGAAGGCGGAGGTGGTGGTAACCAGTGTGGCGGCGGCGAGCAGGGTACGAAGTTTCATCGGATTCTCCTTATATGGACGGGTTTTTCGAATTGGTTGGTGTGCCGCCGTCGGGGCGACGTCGCTGTAATAGAAGCTTGTCAAGAATATTACTAGATACTAATGCATTCAAGACCAGCGGTGGCAAAAAGGCGCCGAAATGGCGCGTTATGACTTGATTTTTACTTGGTGGCCGGATTTTTCTTCCCCGTTGTCTTTTCGTGGATCCCTGCGTCGACGGTTCGATGATGGGGACCGGTGCGGAGGGCGTTAATCGATATAATGGGCGGCTCGTTTCATCACCCCGGGGTTCCGTCATGTGGTTCAAGAATCTTCGTCTCTTCCGTATTACCCAGCCGCTCGATATCGACGCCGAGACGCTGGAAGAGGCGCTGGGAGGGCAGCCGTTCCGCCCCTGCGGGACCCTGGAACCGGCGAGCCAGGGGTGGGTGGCACCGCTCGGACGTCACGGCGAGAGCCTGATCCATCCCGCCGGACACTGCATCATGTTCTGCATGCGCAAGCAGGAGCGGGTGCTGCCGGCGGCGGTGGTGCGCGAGGCGCTGGAGGAGAAGGTGGCGCAGATCGAGCGGGAGCAGGGGCGGCCGGTCCACCGCAAGGAGCAGGCCGCGCTGCGCGAGGAGCTGACCATGACCCTGATGCCGCGGGCCTTTCTCCGTTCCAGCCTCACCTACGGCTATCTCGACCTGGGTGCCGGCTGGCTGGTGGTGGACGCGGCCAGCGACAAGCGGGCCGAGGAGCTGGCCAGTCTGCTGCGCCGCTCCCTGGGGAGCCTGCCGGCGGTGCCGCCGGTGGTGAAGGAGTCGCCGGCCATCGTGATGAGCGAGTGGATCGCCGAGAATCGCATCCCCGGCGACTTCGAGGCGCTGGACGAGTGCGAGCTGAAAGACCCCGACGCCGACGGCGGGGTGGTGCGGGTGAAGCGGGTCGACCTGGGGGCCGAGGAGGTGCAGGTCCATCTCAAGGCGGGCAAACGGGTGGCGAAGCTGGCGGTGGGCTGGAACCAGCGCTTCACCTGTCTGCTCGGCGAGGACCTTTCGGTGAAGCGGCTGCACATGGAGGACATGGTCCACGAGCAGCTCGACGACTACAACACCGAGGACGCCGCGGCCCGCTTCGACGCCGACTTCGCCATCATGACCGGCGAGCTGACCCCGTTCCTGGAGCGGCTGCTGGAGGTGTTCGGCGGGGAGGAGTCCGCGGCCTATAGTTGAGCTTCATCAATTATTCAAATTCCGGATATTGCCGCCATCGCCGGTTGATGACTTCGGGAAACCGTTTCTCAGTCAATCAGATGAGGCTGTTTGATGAGAAATCCGCTGAAGAAAATACGGAGTAAAAGAGGTGGCCGTCTACGTAGAAACCCTAATTGTCAGCGAATAAGGGGAAACTAATATTCTCCCTCGACAGTTTGGTTTGGGGTGTCCGCCGGCCCGTAAGGGGGCGGAGTCTTTTTCCCCGGACTGTCTCTCCGCTCAACCCAAACACATCGAGGTACATAAGATGAAGAAGATCATCGCGACCGCTCTGATCGCCGGCGCCGCCGCCCTCTCCGCCTCTTCCGCCAACGCCTGGTGGGGCTGGGGTGGTCCGTGGAACAACGGCTGGGGCAACAACGGCTGGGGCGACGGCTGGGGTGACGGCTCCTTCAACATGAACTTCTCCGGCCGCTCCAACGTCTCCGGTTATGGCTACGGCAACGGCTATGGCTACCCCTATTACGGGTACGGCTACCCCTACTACGGCGGTGGCTACGCCCCCTACGGCTACGGTGCCCCCTACGGCTACGCCCCCTACGGCGCGCCCGCCCCGGCGGCCCCCGCCGCTCCCGCGGCCCCCGCTGCGACCAAGTAAGCGTCAAGGGGAATCCGGCTCGGCCGGATTTTCCTCAGGGTGGCATGAAGAAAGGGCCCGGCTTTCGCCGGGCCCTTTCTTCGTTTTGTACCACCCTCAGTCGGCAACGAGCCGTAGGGTGGATAAGCGATAGCGTATCCACCGAAACGAGTCGAAGAGGCCGATTCGCCTGCGCTGACCTCATGGTTTGTCGTCCTTGAGGTACTATTTGATTGATTTAATTCTAATCACTACGATTAATGGAAAATCACACAGTCAGCAGGAGATCCAAGATGGCGCAGACAGGAACCAAGGTGCTGACCGCCCATGTGCCGCTTCCTCTGGCGGAGAAAGTCGACCAGATGGCCGAACGTTTGGAGCGCTCGCGCGGCTGGATCGTGAAGCAGGCGCTATCGGCTTGGCTCGAACAGGAGGAAGAGCGGGAGCGGTTGACCCGGGAGGCGCTTGCCGACGTCGATGCGAGCCGCGTCGTCGATCACCAGGCCGTACAGGCCTGGGCCGATAGTCTGAGCACTGACGAGCCGCTGCCGGCGCCTCGCTGATGGAGTTGAAGTGGACCCGTATGGCGCTTTCCGATCTGGAGCGGCTGTACGAATTCCTGGCCCCGGCGAACAAACCGGCTGCCGCTCGGGCAGTGCAGGCGCTCACCAAGGCACCGACCACCCTGCTGACCAACCCACGCATCGGCGAACCGCTTTCCGAGTTCGAGCCGCGTGAGGTCCGGCGGCTGCTCGTCGGGCACTATGAGATGCGCTACGAGATCAGGGAGTCGACCATCTACTTGCTGCGTTACAACGGGGTCTCGGCGCCCTCGCTACAGAAGTCGGTGAGAAATGCGGGCTAGCGGCGGCTTCGCCCACGTTCAGGGGAGCCCGTACCGGCCATCATTTTCCAGCGTGCTTCGATGGTGTCCGCCGAGAGATCCGCGCCGCAATCCCATTCGATGAAGTAGCTGCCACTTCGGACCTTTTCGAATTCGCTTCTCACCCGGAGTAGCGTGAAGGCCTCGGCATCCAAATGGGGGAGCACGTCGAAGAGACCGATCCGCCCGTCGTCGGCAACGACACGCAGCACGAAATCTTCTTCAGGCGTCACTTCAACGATATTCATCGGTAGATTCGTCAGGCAGCAAACATCCATGGTCGGGCGGTTGTATTACCCCGGGGGCGGCGGACGTCGGGTAGGGTGTGCCGACGAAAGGAGGCGCACCAGTCGGGGAGCGGTGCACCTCGTACCTCGGTACGCCCGTTCGTCCTCAACATCCCGGCGCGTTGTTACGGCAAATCATTTCCCGCTGGTCTCCACGACCATGACCAGTTCCGAATAGCGCTCCAACAGAATATCCGTGGTCAGCAGATAGGCGGGCAGGGATTTCGCCTGCGCGATCAGCAGGCGGTCGAACGGGTCGCGGTGATGCCACGGCAGGGTGGCGACGAGTTGACAATGGTCGGACTGGATGGGGAGTTCGGTGAATCCGGTTTCGAGTGCCAGCGCCTGGATATCCCGGGGGTGAAAATCGAACGTCTCGCGTCCGAGAGAGAACTTGATGGCGATCTCCCAGATGCCGACGGCACTGAAGTAGACCTCATGACGGGGGTTTTCCAGCGTCTCGCATACCTCCCGGGGCAACACCGATGGATCGATGGTTGCCGCCAGCAGGACGTTGGTGTCCAGCAAGATCACTTCATCGGACACGCCTACCCCTCCGCTTCGAACATCCGCTGGATCTCATCGGCATACATCCGATCAAATCCTTCGGGCAGCGTGAAACGCCCCCGCCCCAATCCCAGGGGGCGCGGCTTCACGTCGGAGCTCTCCAAGGCGACCAGACGCGCCACCGGCCTCCCCGCCCGTGCGATGACGATCTCCTCCCCCGCCGAGGCGAGTTCGACGAAGCGGGAGAGGTGAGTCTTGGCTTCGTGGATATTGACGGTTTGCATGGTGAGATCCTGTGGGCTGCCGGATTGCGTGACTAAGTCTAGTCCGACCAAATCCAGGTGACCAGCCGCAGCGTGCATTACCGCTTCTCCCCAAGTGCTACGATCTCTTCCATCGCGAGGCCGGTAACTCTGGCAACCTGCTCCACGGCCATCCCCTCTTCCAGCAGTGCCAGCGCGATATTCGACGCCCGCCGAACCTCACCTTCGGCGACGCCGCTCTCCCACCGCTCCTCGGCGACCAACCGGCCCCACTGCTCCATCGCCGCCCGATCTTCCACCTCCGGCAACGGCGGCAATTCCGGCGCCTCCCCGTCCTCCGGCACCGCAGGCAGTACCCCTACCGCTTCTGCGCCGCAGAAGGACTCCAGCTTCTCCCGGCCGCGGGCATAGCTGCCGAACAGCACCACCCAGTCGAGGGCCACCGCCGCGCAGAGCCGCTCGGTGATCGTCCGGAGCTGAAGCCGCTTGGGCTCGGGCAGGTGGTCGAGGGTGTTGGTGAGGCAGCGGGGAGCGGCATTGGGGGAGTCGGAAAGCGTGGTGGTCATGGTACGGGGCGCCGACGGGATGGTTGTGTGGTTTTCCACAGTATCAGGAAGCCGCTGACGCCTTTCAAGGGAGGAGAACCAATTTCCTCCGTAGTCTGATAAACCGTCCGAAAATTCCTATAGATTCGATGAAGAGCCAAGTACTTGATAGCTACTATGGGTGATCCCCGTTACTCGTGGACCCAAGTATTTACCACGATCCGCACAGCTATGTTGCGGCGGCGGGCGTGAAAGCGTACGCTTTCTGGCGGAGGTACGAATACATGACCATCCTGAATGCGACCGAAGCGCGGTCGAAGCTCTACAGCCTGATCGACGAAACGACATCCACCCACCAACCGATCGTGATCACCGGGAAGCGGGGCAATGCGGTGCTGGTCTCGGAAGAGGACTGGAACGCCATATCCGAAACCTTGTATCTGCTGTCGGTGCCGGGCATGCGGGAGTCGATCAAGGAGGGAATGGAGACGCCCGTGGAGGAGTGCTCCAGGGACCTGGAGTGGTGAGCTGGTCACTGGTCTACACCAAACAGGCCCAGAAGGATGCAAAACGGCTCGTTGCATCAAGGCTGAAGAGCAAGGCAAAGGAGCTGCTCGAAGTCATCGAGCGGAATCCATTCGAGAATCCGCCGCCTTATGAAAAATTGGTCGGCGATCTTTC
>NZ_BAAHXB010000124.1:0-16382 GCF_054657215.1 Endothiovibrio diazotrophicus | reverse complement strand
TCGGGTCCTTAGGCCGCGATGACGCCCTGTCCGGTCCGCTTTCCTCCGCAAGTTGCGGAAGATTCGGCACTTCGGACCATCGCGGCCTAAGGGCCGCTCCTACAGGTGAGGTAGGCAGCGGGATTCAGGTTTCGACAGAAACGCCGTGCGTTCTCCCAGCAGGACGCCACACGGCGAGGAAGACGTTTCCACGGGGCGTGGGAACGAGAGGGCCCCTACCCCTGCTCCATCGCCACCGCCTCGCCCACCCCGTCGAAGGGGGCGAGGCCATCGAGGAACTGGCGGGTGCAGGCGTCCCAGGAGAAGCCCTCGGCGAAGGCGCGGGGCGCCTCGCGCCCCAGTTCCAGGGCCTGGATGGCGCAGGCACCGAGATCGTCGCCGGTGTAGCCGGTGACCCCCTGCCGGATCAGGTCCACCGGCCCGGTCACCGGGAAGGCGGCCACCGGCAGGCCGCTGGCCATCGCCTCGATCAGCACCAGGCCGAAGGTGTCGGTGAGGCTGGGAAAGACGAAGACGTCCGCCGAGGCGTAGCTGCGCGCCAGCTCCTCGCCGAAGCGCGGGCCGGTGAAGTGGACCTTCGGGTAGGCCCGCCGCAGCGACTCCAGGCCGGGTCCGCCGCCCACCACCATCTTGCTCCCCGGCAGGTCGAGATCGAGAAACGCCTTGATATTCTTCTCCACCGCCACCCGCCCGACGTAGAGGAAGACCGGCCCCTCCACTTCGGGCGCTTCACGCCGCTGCGGATGGAACAGATCGACGTCGACGCCGCGGGACCAGGTGACCAGATGGTCGAAGCCCCAGTCGGTGAGGTCCTGGCGCAGGGTGTCAGTGGCGACGAAGGTGCGGGTCGCCCCGCCGTGGAACCAGCGCATGAAGCGGTAGCTCAGCGACAGCGGGACCGGCACCCGCAGGCGCACGTATTCGGGGAAGCGGGTGTGGTAGGCGGTGGTGAAGGGCAACCCACGAGCCACGCAGTAGCGCCGTGCGGCAAACCCCAGGGGGCCCTCGGTGGCGATGTGTACCGCCTGCGGCCGAAACGCCTCCAGCTCGCGATTCACCCGTCGGCCCGGAAACAGCGACAGTGGAATCTCCGGATAACTGGGACACGGCAGCGTGGCAAACCCCTCGGGGGTCAGCAACAGCACCTCGTGCCCCCAGCGCCGAAGGATCGAGACGGTGGTGCGGAGGGTGGTGACCACCCCGTTGACCTGGGGCTGCCAGGCGTCGGTTACCAGGGCGATACGCATGCGGGTTCACTCGTGCTCGGGATCGAAGGGATCGCGGGGGAGACGGGGAACCCTGCCGCGGAACGCGGCAACGATGGGCGAACGGGCGAAGTAAGGGCCCGCGAAAGAATAACTTCCTGTTTTGGAACACCGATCCATCCCCTCCGGCGGCGTCGCGCAAAGGGTTGCATACAACGAGTATGCGCCCCTTTGCGCGTCTTACCGGAGAGGCGTCCCGACGCCCCAAAACAGGAAGTTATTCTTTTGCGGGCCCTAAGACGCCTCGACGAGATGTTCCCCGAACAGATCATTCGGGAATTTTCCCGGCGGGGCATTACGTCCGGGTAACGGTTGCGTGACCTTTTGTTTTCAACCCGGCGACGTCACGGATAAACGGGCCAGAAACGCGGGAGGAGCACCAGCGCCCACACCACCACCACGGTACTCAGCGCGAGGAATACCGCGGCGGAGCCGATATCCTTGGCCCGGCCGGAGAGCGGGTGGTGCTCGTTGCTGATGCGGTCGACCGCCGCCTCCACCGCGGAGTTGAGCAACTCGGTGATCAGCACCAGGAAGAGGGTGCCGATGAGCAGCGCCCGCTCCACGCCGTCATGGCCGAACCAGTAACCAAGGGGGACCATCACGACGAACAGCGCCACCTCCTGGCGGAAGGCCGATTCGTGCTTGTAGGCGGAGCGGAAACCGGCGACCGAGCAGCCGAAGGCGCGGATGATCCGGCCGAGGCCGGTACCGTTGGGCTTGTTGGCGACCGGGCTCACCGCTCGGTCACCTCGTCGATCGACTCTTCCAGCTCATCCAGCGTCTCGCTCATCTCGATCGTCTCCTCGTAGAGTTCCACCATCCGCCGGGCCATCTCTCCGGCCGACCATTCCCGGGCATACTCGATCCCTTCCGCCCCCAGACGGTGGCGCCCCTGCGGGTCGTTGAGCAGCTCGGTCACCTTGGCGGCGAAGGCATGCAGATCTTCCTCTACCACCGCTGCGCCGCGACCCGCCCCGAGGATATCACGGGTCCCCATCTCGGCGGTGGAAACCACCGGCACGCCGAGTGCCATCGCCTCCAGCAGCACCAGCCCCTGGGTCTCGGTGCGCGACGCGAAGAGGAAGAGATCGGCGGCGCTGTAGCAGTCCACCAGCTCCGGCAGCGAGTGGAGATTACCGACAAAGCGGACGTTGCGGTCGAGTCCGAGACGGATCGCCCGTTCCTTCAGCGCCCCCTCGGCCGGCCCCTCGCCGGCCATCACGAAGAGGATGTCGGGGAGCGTTCGCCTCACCTCGTTGACCACCTCCAGCAGGAAGCCGATGTTCTTCTCATGGACGATACGCCCGACGAACATCACCACCGGCCGTTGCGGGTCGATGCCGCGGGCGGCACGGAAGCGGCTGCCGTCGCCGCCGGTGAAACGGCGCAGGTCGATGCCGGTGGGACGCACGTGCAGCTCGCTACGCACCCCGTAGTCCTGCAGCACCGTGCGGAACACCGTCGACGGTACCACCACTGCGTCCACATCGCCGCATTGGCTGCGTGAAAACCAGCGCACCAGCGGCTGGATCACCCCTTTCGGCACCAGCGGCAGATAGTGGTGCAGGTACTCCTCGAAGTAGGTGTGGTAGGTGAGCACGGTGGGGATACCCAACTCCCGGGCGAGCCAAGCACCGGCGTAGTGGGCGATGAAGGGAGTCTGAATGTGGAGAATCTCATAGTCCCCCTTGCGCAGCCGATCGAGCAACCCCTTCGCCGCCCGGTAGCCCATCATGCGATCCTCGGGGTCGAACAGCACCCTCTTCGCCGGCACCCGAATGATCCACGCTTCATCGTCGGTGGGTTCACCATAGTCGGGGGCGATCAGCGTCACTTGATGGCCGAGGGACACCAACTCCCGTCGGAAGGTGCGGATCGAGGTGGAGACGCCATTCACCCGGGGGAAATAGACGTCGGAGATCATCAGTATGCGCATGCTAGTACTCCGGCAATGAAGTATCGGCGGGTTCAGAGCCCTCCCCAATGCGCTCAGGACAAGGCGCCGCAGGATCACGGGAAAAATTCGCGTCACTGTAGGAACGGCGTGTGACCGCTTGATGAACCGAATCGACCGATCCACGCCTGGATATCCGCAACGTTCCTCCCCCCCGGATAAGCCCCCCAAAACTTCATCTGCCAGTAAAGAAAACGTCACGCCTCGACCCAAGACTTTGCAGCCAATTGGAACACCACAAGGGCCGTGAACCATGGGCAGTCTCCACTACCGCGCAGTCTGGATCTCTGACGTCCACCTCGGCACGCGGGATGCCAAGGCCGAATACCTGCTTGATTTCCTCTCCAACATCGAGGCCGACTACATCTATCTGGTCGGCGACATCCTCGATCTGTGGAAGCTGAAAAGCTGGCACTGGCCGGAGATCAACAACCAACTGGTGCGGATGGTCCAGCGCAAGGCGGCCAACGGCGCCCATGTCGTCTACGTGCCGGGCAACCACGACGAGAAGCTGCGCGACTTCGTCGGCAGCTACATCGGAGGCGTCAACATCGCGCTCAACGCAGTCCACACCACCGCCGACGGGCGGCGCTTCCTGGTGCTCCACGGCGACGAGTTCGACTGCGTGGTGATGCACAACCGCTGGCTCGCCCACATCGGCGACAAGGGCTACGAGGCGCTGCTGCGGATCAACCACTGGTACAACGTGATCCGCCGCCGCCTCGGCTTCCCCTACTGGTCGCTGTCGGCCTACATCAAGACCCGCGTCAAGGAGGCGGTCAACTACATCGGCAACTTCGAGCAGGCGGTGGTCAGCGAGGCCGAACGCCACGGCGTGGACGGTCTCATCTGCGGCCACATCCACCACGCCTCGATGCGCCAGATCGACGGTGTGCTCTACAACAACTGCGGCGACTGGGTGGAGAGCTGCACCGCCCTGGTGGAGAACCGTGACGGCTCGTTGCAGATTCTCAACTGGACCGAGGAGAGCGCGCTGCTGCTCGACGAGCGCGACGTAGCGGGCACCGCCACCGAGACCGAAGGGGAACCGCTGACCCATACCGCCTGATCCCGCCCCTCGCCGCCTTTTCACATCGACTCCCCGCCCCTCTATCCCAAACCGACACGATCGCGGTATGCTGGTGGACAACGGGATGCCCGCTACAGCGGGTGCGATTCCGGCCGATAGAATGGACAAAGGCCAAGTGAACAGAGGGCTTACACCATGCAGTCGCCGAAACCGATCTGGCCCGAGCGGGAAAACCGCCGTTTCCGCCTCCACCGGCGCGCCCCCGCCATCGGCGTCGCCACCACCCCGCTGCGTCGCCTCACCCCAATCTGGTCGACCCGGCAGAACAGCCGCTACGTAGCCCCCGCGGTGGACCCGCAGATCGTCCTCCACACCACCGTACGCGAGTACGAAGACCACTACGTGATGGTCAGCAACGAGGACTGGATGGCCTGACATCCCTTTCTCGCCGGATTTCTCCTTGAAGGGCAGGCAGCGTGAAATGAAGGGCACGAGGGAGTGTGCCCTTCGCCGCCCACCCATCTCTCCCCACCCCATCCTGATCGACATCGACCACCGCACGCCTCGCTATTGGCGCCTCTCTCTTCATGGTTGATTTCCCGCCCCCCGCACGGCTGTAACTTTTTGGTAACAATCGATTCACCCCCGTGTCACAGTGAACCGATAACGTGGCCGCCGATCTACCGGCTTTATATCCCAAGAGGTGCAGAGATGTTGAAGTTCGCTTCTCCCCTGGCGCGCGTGCTCACCGCGGCCTCCCTGGCGCTGACCCTGGCGGCCTGCCAGAGCCAATCCACCAAGGAGGAGACCGCCAAGGCGGCGCCCCTCAACAACGACGACTACTACGAGGTCCATCACGAAGGGCGCATCTACGTCTTCGACGACGCGGGTGTCTACAAGGAGTACCTCAGTGTCGGCGAGACGCCGTTCCGCAAGGTGCGCATCGGTGTCGGCCCCCACGGTGAAACCGTCGTCTTCGGCCTGCACAAGCACGACAAGAAGAAGATGGAAGGCATCGCCTCGGTCGATATGTTCGACGGCAAGATCGACGGCGCGCAGGACGGCTTCTATGCCGAGATCCGCAGCGAAGGCCGGATCTACGTCTTCGACAACTGGGACGACGTGAAGTCCTTCCGACAGGTGGGTGAAGCCCCCTACCGCTACACCGACATCGGCGCCGGCCCCAACGGGGAGACGGTGGTCTACGTGCTCAACAAGCACAACAAGAAGCACCGCCCAGATGCCCTGATCGCCCGATTCAAGGCCGCCAACCCGTAAGCGGTCCGAACGGGGCTCTTCGAGCTCGAAAAGCGCCGCCCGGCCACCGGGCGGCGCTTTTTTTTGGCCTACAAAAACACCAAGTGACGTATAGCCGTATTCCTTCGGCAACCGATTGGAGACCACCAACACCCTTCGTGGTAAAACTCGACGCATCGTCGAACAGGGGTGGCCGATATGAATGAACTGCGGATCGGGGTGGATCTCGGCGGGACGAAGATCGAGGTGGCGGCGCTCGGCGCGGATGGTGAGATCCTGGCACGGCTGCGGCGATCCACCCCGCGGGGCGACTACCGTGGCAGCCTGGAGGTGATTCGCTCCCTGGTCACCGAGCTGGAGGCACGGCTGGGCGCGCGTGGTACGGTCGGGGTGGGCATCCCCGGTGCGCTGTCGCCGACCAGCGGCCGGGTGAAAAACGCCAACTCCACCTGGCTCATCGGCCACCCCCTCGACCACGATCTGGCGACGATCCTCGACCGCCCGGTGCGCCTGGCCAACGATGCCGACTGTTTCGCCCTCTCCGAGGCTGCGGACGGTGCCGGAGCAGGGGCGACGAGCGTCTTCGGAGTGATCATCGGCACCGGCACCGGCGGCGGCATCGTGGTCCACGGCCGGCTGCTCGCCGGCCCCAACGCCATCGCCGGGGAGTGGGGCCACAACCCGCTGCCGTGGCCGCAACCCGATGAGCTGCCCGGCCCTCCCTGCTATTGCGGTCAGCGAGGCTGTATCGAGACCTGGCTCTCCGGACCGGCGCTGGCGGCGGATCACCGCGAAGTCACTGGGGAGGAGCGGGACGCGAAAACGATCGCGAAACGGGCGGCGGGGGGAGGCGAGGCGTGCGAGGCGACGCTGCGGCGTTACGAATCGCGCATGGCCCGGGCACTGGCCTCGGTGATCAATCTGATCGACCCCGCGGTCATCGTCCTCGGCGGCGGCCTCTCCAACCTCGACCGGCTCTACCGCAACGTACCCGAACGATGGGGCCAATGGGTCTTCTCCGACCGCGTCGACACTCGCCTGCTGAAACACCGCCACGGCGACTCCAGCGGCGTCCGCGGCGCCGCCTGGCTGTGGAGCGATTGACTTAGGGACGCGGAATAAATGGATTGTCCCAAAATCGCGCCGGATCGCGGTTCGTCTTCAAGGCGCGGCAAGGGGCGCATAGCCCGGCTATGTAACCCTTGCCGCAACGCCGAAGACGGGCCGCGAGACAAGCGAGTTTGGGATAATCTATTTTTTCCGCGTCCCTTACCCCCGCCGCGTATCCAGCGCCTCGCGCAGCGCCTCGCCGATGAAGATCAGCAGCACCAGGGTGCCGACCAGGACGACGAAGGTGGAGATGGAGAGCCACCACGCCTCGATGTTCTCCTTGCCCTGGGAGAGCAGCTCGCCCAGCGACGGGGTGCTGGAGGGGACGCCAAGGCCGAGGAAATCCAGCGAGGTCAGTGCCAGGATCGCGCCAGAGACGCGGAACGGCAGGAAGGTGATCACCGGGGTCATGCCGTTGGGCAGCAGGTGACGCCACATGATGGCGGTGTCGGAGACACCCAGGGCGCGGGCGGCGGTGACGTAGTCCATGTTGCGCCCCTTGAGGAACTCGGCGCGCACGTAGTCGGAGAGGCCCATCCAGCCGAACAGCGATAGCAACACCAACAGCAGCCAGATGGAAGGCTGGAAGATGGAGGCGAAGATGATCAGCAGGTAGAGCTCCGGCATCGAGCCCCAGATCTCGATGAAGCGCTGGGCAAACAGGTCGAAGCGCCCGCCCAGGTATCCCTGCAGGGCGCCGGCGATCACCCCGACCAGGGTGCCGATGACCGTAAGCGCGAACGCAAACAGCACCGAGATGCGGAAGCCGTAGAGCAACCGGGCGAGCACGTCGCGACCGCGATCGTCGGTACCAAGCAGATTCTGCTCCGAAGGGGACGCCGGATTGGGGTGCTCCACCTGGAGGTTGATGGTGTCGTAGTAGTAGGGGTTGGGGGCGTAGCGGGCCCAATTGCCGCCGGTGGTGATCTTCTGCCGCACGTACGGATCAAGATAGTCGGCCTCGGTCTCGAAGTCGCCACCGAAGGTGGTCTCCGGGTAGCTCACCACGATCGGGAAGTAGTACTCCCCCTGGTACTGGACCAGCAGCGGTTTGTCGTTGGAGAGCAGCTCGGCAAACAGGCTCACGATGAACAGCACGCCGAATATCCACAGGCTGTAGTAGCCCCGCCGATTGGCTTTGAAGCGCCGCCACGCCCTCCTCCCCGGGCTCAGGTGATCGCCATTCATGGGGACTCTCCCCGGCTTGGAATGGATAACGCGGAGGGCGCAGAGACGCAGAGAACGCAAAGTTTTTTTGTCGCGGGCTGCGCCCGCCGGGAGTCGAAAACGGTCACCGCACCGTGCCGACGACAAGACATCCCCCACCCTACCCGCTCTTCTCCGCGTTCTCTGCGTCTCTGCGTCCTCCGCGTTTCCAGCACCCAAGCCCAAACCATGCTACTTCTCCACTGACTCGAACTGGATGCGGGGGTCGATCAGCACGTAGGTGAGGTCGGTGAGCAACTTGCCGATCAACCCGAGCAGGGTGAAGAGGTAGAGGGTACCCATCACCACCGGGTAGTCGCGCTTGATCACCGACTCGTAGGAGAGCAGCCCCAGGCCGTCGAGGGAGAAGATGGTCTCGATCAACAGGCTGCCGGCAAAAAAGGCGCCGAGGAAGGCCGCCGGGAAACCGGTGGCCAACGGGATCAAGGCGTTGCGGAAGACGTGGCGGTAGAGGATGCGCCCCTCCTCCAGCCCCTTGGCGCGGGCGGTCAGGACGTACTGTTTGCGGATCTCCTCGATGAAGGAGTTCTTGGTGAGCATGGTCATTACCGCCAGCGAACCGACGGTGAGCGAGATGATCGGCAAAACCATGTGCCACAGGTAGTCGAACACCTTGTCCAAGGGCCCCAATTCGCTCCAGTTCTCAGAGATCAGCCCCTTCAGCGGGAAAAGGTCCCAGAAGCTGCCGCCACCGAACAGCACCAGCAGGGCGATGCCGAGGACGAAGCCGGGGATGGCGTAGCCGATGAGGATGGTGGTGGAGGTGACCACGTCGAAGCGAGAGCCGTCGCGCACCGCCTTGGCGATGCCGAGCGGGATGCAGGTGGCGTAGGTCAGCACGAAGGTCCACAAGCCGAGGCTCAACGAAACCGGCAACTTGGATACGATCAGCTCCATCACCGACTGGTGGTGGAAATAGCTCTCCCCCAGATCGAAGGTGAGGAAGTGGCCGACCATGCCGAGGAAGCGCTGGTAGGCCGGCTTGTCGAAGCCGTAGAGCGCCTTGAGCTTATCGATCTGCTCGCGGTCGAGACCGGCATCGCCGCGATAGATCGGCGAGCCGCCGCTCACCTCGCCGGCGAGCGACTGCCCCTTGAGCTGGTGGACCAGCTGCTCCACCGGGCCGCCGGGGACGAACTGGGTCACCACGAAGGTGATCAGGATCACCCCGAAGAGCGTCGGGACCATCAACAGCAGGCGTTTGAGGATGTAGGCGAGCATTGAAGAGGAAGAGTTGTCCGCAAATGAACGCGAATGAACACAAATGGGTCAGAGGATGAAATAACGACCCTTCGGTCCTTTTCGCGGAGTTGAACGCCGATCGCTATGGGGCGGCCCGTGGCCGCCGTGCCGCACGGAGGCTACGGCCGGTGAGCGCCTGCCACCCTTTCCGAGCGCTGCCTTCGCTGGCCATGGCGCGCACGGCACGCCCTATCGGGCAGCCTGCAGCCGCCATCCCGGCGCCGCGGCGGACGCACCCTACCCTATCGAACTCACGTTTACTTATGTTCATCGGCAGTCAAATCTTCTTTCGACTTGGCCCACCAGGTGGTGAGCATCCAGCTCTCCGCACCATAGTAAAGCGGCAAGGTCTTCGGCAGGCCGAATTTATCCCAATAGGCGATGCGAAAATAGGGGATGTACCACTGGGGCACCACGTAGTCGCCCCACAGCAGCACCCGGTCGAGCGCCTTGGCCGCGGCCACCAGGGCCTTGCGGTCGGGGGCATAGACCAGTTTGTCCACCAGGGCGTCGACCACCGGGCTCTTCACCCCCACCAGATTGCGTGAGCCGTGCTGGTCGGCGGAGCGGGAGTGCCAACTGCCGAACTGCTCGTTGCCCGGCGACGCGGAAACGCCCCAGCCGCTGACGATCATGTCGTAGTCGAAGCTCTCCACCCGCCGTTCATAGAGCGACAGATCGACCGTGCGATAGCTCACCTCCACCCCCAGCTTCTTCAGGTTGGCGGCGAACGGGGCGACGATGCGTTCGAAGCCCTTCTGCACCAGGATCACCTCGAAGGAGAGGCGCTCCCCTTGCTCATTGACCAGCACGCCGTCGCGAAGTTTCCAGCCTGCCTGGTCGAGCAACTGCTTCGCCTTGCGCAGGTTTTTGCGCAGGGAACCGGGCGGCGCGGTGGACGGGAGCTCCCGGGAACGGGTGAAGAGTTCCGGCGGCAACTGGTCGCGGAAGGGTTCGAGCAGTGCCAGCTCGTCGCCCTCGGGTACCCCGGTGGCGGCCATCTCGCTGTTGTTGAAGTAGCTGGCACAACGGGTGTACTGGCCGAAGAAGAGCTTCTCGTTGGACCACTCGAAATCGAGGGCCAGGGCGATCGCCCGGCGGGTGCGGATGTCCTGGAAGATGGGGCGGCGCAGGTTGAAGACGAAGCCCTGCATCCCCTGCGGGTTACGGTGGGGTTCGATCACCTTGCGGATGCGACCGTCGTCGAACTTGTCGCCGACATACTCCCGCGCCCACTTTTTGGAGTGGTACTCGAGCACCGCGTCGAACACCCCGGCCTTCAACCCTTCCAACTGGACCGAGGCGTCCTTGAAGTAGGTGAAGGCGACGCGGTCGAAGTTGAATTGTCCACGACGGACGTTGAGGTCGCGGGCCCAGTAGTCGGGATCGCGCTGGAACGAAATGTTCATGCCGAGGTCGTATTTTTCGATCCGGTAGGGGCCGCTGCCGATGGGCGCCTCCAGCACCACCTCGTCGAGGGGCCGCCCGTTCAGCCAATGGCGGGAAAAGATCGGCAGGCCGCTGGCGATGATCAGGTGGAGTTCCGGGTTCTTCCGCTTGAAGGTGAAGCGGACGGTCCTTTCGTCGATCACCTCGGCCCCCTTGGCATCCTCCCAGTAGAGGCGGTAGCTGGGATGGGCCTGTTCGCTCATCAAGGTATCGAAGGAGAATTTGACGTCCTCGGCGGTGACCGGCGAGCCATCATGGAAGCGCGCCTTCGGATTGAGGCGGAAGGTGACGGAGAGGCCGTCGGCGGCCAGCTCCACGTCTTCGGCGAGCAGCCCGTAGAGACTGAACGGCTCATCCCAGCTCTGTGCCATCAGGGTATCGAACAGCAGGCCGCTCAGGCCATCGGCGGAACTGCCCTTGAGGACGAACGGATTGAGGCTGTCGAAGGTGCCGAGGGCCGACAGGGTCAGGGTCCCGCCCTTCGGCGCGTCGGGGTTCACGTAGTCGAAATGATCGAAACCGGGCGGGTACTTGGGCTCATAGCCCAGTGCCAGCGCAGGCGCCGCCACGGCCCTCCCCACGGCAAGCACGAACAGTAGCGACAGCAGGGCGAATCCGTATCCGAGGGATCGCGTCAACTTCTCTGGGGAGGGGATCGGATGTATCATGTTCGGCTCTACGAGGACGGCGTAAGGGTTTGATAAAAAATGGAAGCGGGCCGTCTTTCCGCCTCTGCGGCATTCTATGTTTTGCGATCGACCAAGAACAACTCGATCACCAACTTTCTAGGGAAACGCCATGGGAATTCTCTCCGGTAAGCGCATCCTCATCGTCGGTGTCGCCAGCAACCGCTCCATCGCCTGGGGCGCGGCCAAGGCGATGCACGAGCAGGGGGCGGAACTCGCCTTCACGTTTCAAAACGAGAAGCTGGGTGGACGCATCGAAAAACTGGCCGAGGAGCTGGGCTCGACAGTGGTACTGCCCTGCGACGTCTCCAGCGATGCGCAGATCGACCAACTGTTCGTCGAGCTGGCGAAGCGCTGGGACGGCCTCGATGGGCTGGTCCATTCGGTGGCCTTCGCGCCGAAGGAGGAGCTGGACGGGGAGTTCGTCGCCAACACCAGCCGCGACGGCTTCCGCATCGCCCACGAGATCAGCTCCTACAGTTTCACCGCACTGGCCCGCGGCGCCCGCGAGCTGATGAGTGGGCGCAACGCTTCGCTGCTCACCATGAGCTATCTGGGGGCGGTGCGCTGCGTGCCCCACTACAACGTGATGGGGCTGGCCAAGGCGAGCCTGGAGGCCAACGTCCGCTACATGGCCCAGGATCTCGGCCCCCGGGGGATTCGGGTCAACGCCATCTCCGCCGGCCCGATCAAGACCCTGGCGGCGAAGGGGATCGGCGACTTCAATCGGCTGCTCGACTACAACGAACGCAACGCGCCGTTGCGGCGCAACGTCACCATCGAGGAGGTTGGCAACGCCTCGGCCTTCCTCTGCTCCGACCTTGCCTCGGGGGTCACCGGCGAGATCATGTACGTGGACGGCGGCTACAACATCACCGGCATGGGCATCGCCGACGTCTAAAATCTGCCGCGGACGCGGTGCGCTGTTCGCGCACCGCGTCCGCGGCAGATTTTAGACGTATTGGTTTTATTGCGTCTTTTCTTGGTTTAGAACGTAGGGTGTGCCGACGACAGGAGGCGCACCAGCCTCTACGAAGTGACGTGCTTCCCGTGGTCGACATCCCTATCCGGCCGACCCGAAAAACGCATTCAGCACAAAGACGTGAAGGGCGCAAAGGGGGTTTCTCAACGCCTCTTTGCGCCCTTCGCGTCTTGGCGCGTTCGCATTTAACCCTTCTTCTCTTCCAACGCTTCCGCCGCCTGCTTGAGACCGGGGGGGCCAAGGCGGTACGCCTGGGCGAAGCCACCGACCAAGCGGGCTTCGATTACCGCCAGGCGGTAGAGGGCGAAGTCGCCGAATTCGAAGCGGGGAGCGGCCTCGGGCAGTCGCTGCAGATAGCGGGCCTTGGCCGCCTCATACCCCGCCTCGTCCCGCCCGATCACCGCCACCGTCCCGTTGAGGGTAACCCGCGCCAGGGTCTGGGGATCTTCCCGCCCATCATCGGCCTCGCTGATCGCGAGGCTCACCCGGGGCTCGGCCAGCAGGTTGCGGGTGTGGGCGGCCATGGTACTGAGATGGAAAAGACAGCCGGCGAGACCCGGCTCGGCAACGTAGGAGATCCAACTGGCCAACGGAACGCCGTCGGCGACGGTGGCAAGAGCGGCCCAGCGCCCATCGGCCAGCAGGCATCCCAGGCGGTAGGCGGTCTGCGCATCCATCGCTCAGCGCCGCCGGGCGGCGGCGGTATAGGCATCGGCCGCCCGATTTCGATTGGTGAGCAGGCGTAACACCTCCGCAGCGGCCTGCTTTCCCCGCTCGGCCAGCACCATCACTTCGGCGTCGATCGCCTGCACTTCGCGAATGAACTCGGCTACTGCGGGGGCTTCGTGGCGTTCCGGCGGGGTGGCGAAAAACGCCTCGATCAGCGGACGGCGGGCCTGCTCCTGCTCGATCATCCGTTCCCACTCCCCTTCCCGGGCGGCGGAGAGCATCTCCTGGCTACAACGAACAATCGCCGCGACGGAGGCGCGGCGCTGTGGGGCAAGAGGATCCGGGTTGTCGTTGGGGGCGGTCATCCGACGCCGAGGCGAGCTCGGGAAGGATCGGGGTGGGCGCTGCCATGGGTCTGACGAACCTCTTCCGGTATGGCGTCCCAGGCGCTCTTGATGTCGCGCAGGAGGCTGGAGACCTCATCCAGGATCAAGGCATCGTTCTCCAGGTTGGCCTGGAACAGCCGCCGCTCCATATAGTCGTAGAGGTCGTCGAGGTTGCGTGCGATGTCACCCCCCGCCTTCTTGTCGAGACTCACCCGCAAGCCGTCGATGATGGAGATGGCCCAGGTGATCTGCTGGCCCTTCTTGGCGATATCGCCCCGGGCCATCATCCCCTTCGCAGTGGCGATTTTCTCCAGCGCGCCCTCCATCAGCATCTGGATCAGCCGATGGGGGTCGGCCACCGCCACCCCGGCCTGGGTGGCCACCTGACCATACTGCTTGAGTGCGCCACGCGGATTTGGATAGCCCATTTCACCCTCTCATTCAACCGCCGCCCCTCCGGGGCGGACCGCTTCATTAAAGTATACGTTGATTTCGGGTGGGACAAGACGCTTTTTCGCCATCCGGCGACGTTGCGCCCCCCCCCTATGGAAGGTAGCGGCAGGTACAGGATAACTTGAGGAAAAGCCTTAGATGGCGAAACGAGGAGAGGGGCGTTGCCGCCCCTCCCTAGCGCTGCCTCTTACCCACAAATCGGCCGATTTGTGGGTAAGAGGCAGCGCTAGCGTCCGGTCGATACCTTGCTAGTAAAGCAGACCGGAGAGCTGCGCGGTCAGGTAGGAGCTCATGCTCTGCATGTTGGCGAGGGAGGTATCGAGCCCGCTGTACTGCTTCTGATAGCGCTCCTGGATCAACTCGAGACGGTACTCCATGTTGTCTTGCTGGTTGGTCAGACTGTCGATACGCTCCTGCACCCCCTTCTTGCGGGTGTCGAGCAGGCCGTCGTAGGTGGTGAGGTCGTAGGCCGCCTTTTGCAACTTGGCGGCAATACCCTCGTCTTCCTTGCCGAAGACGTTGGCCACCGAGTCGAAGTCGGTGTCCATGGCCGACTTCAACTTGTCCTCGTCAAGTTCCAGCTCACCGGTCTTGGTATTGGTGGTGATCCCCAGCTCGGCCAGATAGCCGAAGGTACCGCTGGTGGAAACGGAGGAGTTGAGGGTGCCGCGCAGTTGGGACTGGATGCTCAACACCGTGTTGTCCCCCTCCAGGTCCCCACCGTCCTTGTGCAGCGAATCCAGCTTGGACATGGCGGTGTTGTACGCCTTGATGAAACTGTTCACCGCGTCGATCACGGCACTGTCGTCCCGCGACACGTCCAGCGTAAGGCTGTTGTAGGTGCCGGGGTTGCTGGTGTCCTCGGTGGTGTCGGTGAGCTTGAGGGTAACCCCCTGGATCACGTCGTCGATGCTGTTGGTGGAGCGGCTGATCGCCATGCCGTCCACTTCGAGCTGTGCGTCGAGGATACTACTCAGATTGTCCGGACTGGCGGTGTACCCGTCGTTGAGGGTGCTCAAACCCAGCGCGGTACCCCCGATATTGCTCTCGTCCACGGTAATCCGGTTGTCGTATCCCGACTCCTCGGAGGTCAACACCAAGCGCTGCTCGGTGCCGGTGCCGTTGATGATGGTCGCCTTCACGCCGGGGTTGTCGCTGGCGGAATTGATCGCATCCTTGATCTGGGAGAGGCTCTTGGCGCTGCTCAGATCAATGGAGAAGGTACTGCTGGCGCCGTAGGAGATATCCAGCTTGTTGCCGGCGGTACCGCCGAAGGTGCTGGAGCTGGTCAGGCCGCTGGCGCTGCCCATCTTGTGGTTCTCCGCCAAACCGAGCACCTTGACCTGATAGCTGCCGGCGCTGGCGTACTCGTTGGTGGTGGCGCTCAACGCGTCGGAGTTGGTGGAGCTGGCGGAGAAGATCTCGAAGTGTTTCACCGCCGACAGCGTGCTCATCGAGGTCTCGAAGCTGTCGAGGGTGCTCTTCAGCTGGCCGTAGGCGCTCAGCTGCGAGTCGTAGGTGCTGATCCGGCCCTGGAGCTTGGTGAGCGGCTGGCGCTCGATGTCCATCAGCTGTGAGACGATGCCCTTGATATCCAGGCCGGAGCCGATTCCCGATGCGCTGAGCCCTGCCATGATGCACCTCGTTTGCGCGTTCAGGCGCCCCCTTCAAACCAGGGACGCGCCCTTCGTCACTATGCCTTGGCTCGGAACAGGAGCCCTTCGGCCTTCTCCAGACTGCGGGCAATCTCCAGCATCTCCTCTTTCGGGATCTGCCGGATCACCTCGTCGGTCTGCGAGTCGACCACTTTGATTACCATCCGTCCGCTCTCGTCGTCGACGCTGAACTTGAGGTTGCGGCGAAGCAATTCGGAACGATCGTTCATGTCGTCGACCGCCTTGGCCAGATCGTCCTTCTTCCCGTTGTCCTGCTGCTCGCGCGCCTGCTCGTCGCTCTTTTCCTGGATGCCGCGCGGCTGAGCGGCCACTTTGTCTCCCGCTGAGGGCCGGGCGGTACCGACACCCAGGGACACTTGGCCGTTCAGGCGTCCCTCAGCACCGACGACACCTGCCGCCCCGACAACCATTCCGGTCGCGGGCGGCGGGATTGTGGGCATTTCGGTAGCCATGATCGAGTCCTCTTTCAGTTACCGCCCCGGGGCGGCGATGCCCCAGGGCTCACCCGGCTACGTCTACCCGAGCAGCGACAGGACGCTTTGCGGTGCCGCGTTGGCCTGCGAGAGCATTGCGACGCCGGCCTGCTGCAGGATCTGATTGCGGGTCAATGCCGCCGTCTCGGAGGCGAAGTCGGCATCCTGAATGCGCGAGCGCGAGGCCGACAGGTTCTCGGAGACGTTCTGCAGATTGCGCACCACCGACTCGAAACGGTTCTGGATGGTACCAAAATCGGAGCGGGTCGAGCTGACCCGGTCGAGCATGGTGTCGATCATGGTGATCGCCGAGCGGGCCGCATCCGCGGTACCGACCGACAGGGAGGTACCCAGGGCGCTACCGATACCGGTGGTGCTGTTGGAACTCGCCACGTTGGTCGTGCTCAGGCTGATGGTGTCGGTGCCGGAAACCGCCTTGGCACCCACCTGGAAGGTGATGCTGGCCGAGGCACCGAGCACCTTCACGCCGTTAAACTCCACCGCCTGGGTGATCCGGGTA
>NZ_BAAHXB010000123.1:0-16398 GCF_054657215.1 Endothiovibrio diazotrophicus | reverse complement strand
TACCGGCCGTCCTGGCCGTAATGGTGATCCCTTGGCAAGCGCCGCAACGCGGGCCTGGCGTTTCCGGGGGCGCCCTGCGGGTGAGTCGCTGGGCGGCCATCCGCCGCGTCCCCTACAGGAATGTAGGGGAGGGGCGCGAGCAGGACGCGGTAAGCCTTGCGCCCTCTTGGGGCAGGGCGGCTGCCCCGGCGAGGGCGCGCCTTGCGGCTGACTGCCCAGCGGCTCGCTGATGGCCGATTTGTGGGTAAGAGGCAGGTCTAGCCTGCGGCGGCCTCCCCTGGTTGGGGTCGGTGCGGGCGGACGCCGTGCACCGACATGACTATACTGTCTCGCACCGAAATTATTGTCCCCCCGCCGGGCGGGTCAGGAGACGAGGAAAAACATGAACAAGGCGCTGAAAATAGTCGCAATCGTCCTGCTCGGGGCGGTGTTGGTGGTGGTCGCGGCGGTCGCCGCGGTGCTGTTTCTGGTGGATCCCAACGACTACAAGGGGGAGATCGCCGCGGCGGTGGAGCAGAAGACCGGCCGTACCCTGGCGATGGATGGCGACATCGGCCTGACCCTCTTTCCGTGGCTCGCCCTGGACCTGCAGAAGGTGGCGCTCTCCGATGCGCCCGGGTTCGGCGAGGGGCCGTTCGCCAAGGTGGAGCGCGCGGAGCTGCGGGTGAAGTTGATGCCGCTGCTGGAGAAACGGTTGGAGATGGACACCCTGGTGCTCCACGGCCTGGAGGTCAATCTGCAGCGGCGGGCCGATGGTGTGGCCAATTGGGAGGATCTGACGGCCGGCGACAAGGCGAAGGCGCCGGTTTCCGCCCCTTCCGGGGGAGAGGAGGCGGCCGGTGGGGCACCGCCGCTGGCCGCCCTGGCCATCGGCGGGGTGGATCTGCGGGGGGCGACCGTGCGTTGGCGGGACCGCGCCGCGGGGGTCGCCTACAGCCTGGAGGGGGTCGATCTGACGACCGGCAAGCTGGTTCCCGGCGAGCCGGTGGAGCTCTCGCTCTCCGGCCGTTTCGCCAGCGAGGCGCCCAAGGTGGCCGGACAGCTGCGCTTCGGCGGTCGGATTACCGTCGACCCTGCCAGTCAGCAGGTGAAGGCGGAGGGGTTGAAGCTGACGGTGGGCGCCGACGGGGAGGCGTTGCCCGGCGGCCATGCCGAACTGGCGTTGGCCGCCGAGGTGGTCGCCGATGGTTTGAAGCAGACCTTCGACGCCACCGGCCTGGATATGAAACTGCTCGGCCTGCCGCTGCGCGGTGAACTGCATGGGGCGGGTGGGCGCCTCACCGGCCAGCTCGACAGCGGCACTTTCGATCCGCGGCCGCTGCTCGCCGGTCTCGGCTCGCCGCTGCCGGAGGGGGCGACCGTCAGCAGTGCCTCCCTCTCCGCGGAGTTTTCGGCGGATTCTGCGGCGGCCGAGGTGAAGGGGTTCAAGTTCTCCCTCGGCGAACTCAATGGCGAGGGGGCGCTCAAACTCGACGATTTCGCCAAGCCGCGCTATAGCGGTCGCTTCCAGGCCGGCTACGTGGATCTGCGCAAGCTGCTCGCGGCCCTCGGCCAGGCGGTGCCGGAGACCGCCGATCCCAAGGCGATGACCAAGGTGGGGGTGCGTACCACCTTCGAGGGGACTGCGAGCGGGGTGAAGCTGGCCAACCTGGAGTTCGCCCTGGATGAGTCCTATCTCCACGGTCCGGTCCGCGTGAGCCGCTTCTCGCCGCCGGCCGCGGAGTTCGATCTGAATCTCAATCAGATCGATATCGACCGCTATCTGCCGCCTCCCGCGGCGGCGGATGCCGCCGCGGCGCCCGCTCCGGCGCCCGCCGCTCCCGCCGCGGCCCAGCCGGTGGCTTCGCCGCTGGCCCCGCTGCTCGCCCTCGATCTCGCGGGCAAGCTGGCCATCGACAAGCTGAAGGCGGCCGGGGTGAGCGTCGAGGCGCTCACCGTTCATCTCAAGGCGAAGGATGGGGTGGTGACGGTGGACCCCGCCGACGCGCGGCTCTACGAAGGGAGCTATCACGGTTCGATGCGCCTCGACGCCCGTGGCGGCGAACCACGCTTCCACATCGAGAAGAGCCTGCAGGGGGTGCGCATCGGCCCGCTGCTGCGCGATCTCACCGGCCAGGAGGAGAAGATCGACGGCCGCGGCAACGTCTCGATCAATGTCAGTTCCGCGGGGCTGGAGCCGGCGGCAATCACCCGCTCCCTGGATGGCGATATCCGCTTCAGTCTGCGCAACGGCGCGGTGAAGGGGGTCAACGTGGCCCAGTTGCTGCGTGAGGCGTCGGCCAAGCTGAAAGGGAAGTCGGTGCCGGCGGCGGATACCAACCAGACCGATTTCACCGAGTTGACCGGCTCGGTGCGTATCGACAAGGGCGTCGCGGTCAACCGTGATCTCTCCGCCAAGTCGCCGCTGCTGCGGCTCGCCGGCGAGGGGAGTGCCGATCTGCCCAATCAGCGCCTCGACTATGGGGTGAAGGTGGCCGTGGTGGGGACCTTGCGAGGGCAGGGGGGCGAGGAGCTCAAGGACCTCGAAGGCGTCACCATCCCGCTGCGCGCCAGTGGGCCGTTCAACGATCTCAGTTACAAGCTGGATCTGGGGCAGGCGGTGAAGGAGAAGGCCAAGGCGAAGATCGAGAAGAAGGTCAACGAGAAGCTGAAGGGCCAGTTCGGTGACAAGCTGAAGGGACTCTTCGGCAAGTGAGCGGCGCGGATCGGTTCGCCGGCCGTCTCCTCGGCTGGTACGACCGGCACGGTCGCCATGACCTTCCCTGGCAGCGGGAGCGTACCGCCTATCGGGTGTGGGTTTCCGAGGTGATGCTCCAGCAGACCCGGGTGGAGACGGTGATTCCCTACTTCGAGCGCTTCGTCGCCCGTTTCCCCTCGGTGGAGGCGCTGGCTGCAGCGCCGCTCGATGAGGTGCTGCACCTCTGGTCGGGGCTCGGCTACTACGCCCGCGCGCGCAATCTCCATGCCGCCGCCGGGCAGGTGGTGGCGCGCTTCGGTGGCCGCTTCCCCGACTCCCTCGCGGAGGCCGAGGCGCTGCCGGGGCTGGGACGCTCCACCGCTGCTGCGATACTGGCCCAGGCGCTGGGGCTGCACCATGCGATCCTCGACGGCAACGTCAAGCGGGTGCTGAGCCGTTATCACGGGGTGGCGGGGTGGCCCGGGGGCAGCGCGGTGCAGCGGCAGCTGTGGGGGCTGGCCGAGGGGCACACCCCGCGCGCGAGGGTTGCCGATTACACCCAGGCGATCATGGATCTGGGTGCGACCCTCTGTACCCGCTCCAATCCGCGTTGCGGGGCGTGCCCGGTGGCGGCAGGGTGCGTCGCCCGGGAGAGTGGGCGGGTGGCCGAATTGCCGACACCCAAGCCGGCGAAAAAACTGCCGGTGCGCACCAGCCGCTGGTTGTTGCTGCGCGATCAGGAGGGTTCGCTGCTGCTGGAACGCCGCCCCCCGGGAGGCATCTGGGGTGGCCTCTGGTGTTTCCCGGAGTGTCCGCAGCAGGCCGATCCCCTCGTCTGGTGCCGCGAGTCGCTCGGCCTGGATGGGCGGTTGCAGGAGACGTTGCCGCCGCTGCGCCATACCTTCAGTCACTTCCATCTCGACATCTCGCCGCTCCTGCTGGAGCTGACGGGGGATGCCGGGCGCGTCATGGATGCCGGCCCCGCACTCTGGTATAACAGCCGCAAACCGAGCCGCCACGGCCTTCCCACGCCGGTCCGGCGGCTGTTGGACGAACTATCCTGAGGAGAGAATCCATGACGCGAATGGTCAACTGCGTGAAGCTCGGTCACGAGGCCGAAGGGCTCGATTTTCCCCCCTACCCCGGCGAGTTGGGCAAGCGGGTCTGGGAGAGCGTCTCCAAGGAGGGGTGGCAGCTGTGGCTTCAGCATCAGACCCGGATCATCAACGAATACCGCCTCTCCGGCCACGACGAGCGCAGCCGGCAGATGTTGAAGGAGGAGATGGAGCGTTTCTTCTTCGGCGGTGAGGTCCATCAGCCCGACCAGTACAAGCCGGAGTGATCCGGCGCGGGGGGAGAGGATGAGCGAGGGGGAGGGCGATCGCGCCTCGATCCGCCAGCGGATCGAGGCGATCACGGAGCTGCCCGCCATGCCGGAGATGGCGCGGCGGTTGCTCGTGCTTCGCTCCAACCCCTACTCCGACGTGGATGATCTGGCCAAGGTGGTGGAGCTGGACCCCAGCCTGTCGGCGCAGATCATCCGCTATGCCCGCTCTCCGTTCTTCAGTTACCGCGGCAAGGTGGTCTCGGTGCAGAGCGCCATCTCGCGGGTGCTCGGCTACGAGCCGGTGATGAACATCGCCCTCGGCATCGCCAGTGCCTCTCCTTTCCGCATCCCCTTGGCGGGCCCCTTGGGGTTGCGCCACTACTGGCGCGATGCCATCTACTGCGCCGCCCTTTGTCAGGCGTTGATCAACGCCCTCCCCTACCAGCAGCGCCCTAAGCCGGGCCTCGCCTACCTGGGCGGGCTCCTTCACAACTTCGGCGTGGTGTTGCTCGGTCACCTCTTCCCGGAGGAGTTCGAGCGGCTCAACCTGCGCCTGGAGGCCGAGCCGGAGACCCCCATTGCCGAGCACGAGCGGTCGATGCTGGATGCCGGCCATGCGGAGCTGGGGGAGTGGCTGATGGCGGCGTGGCGGATGCCTGCGGAGCTGGTGACCGCGGTCGCCGAGCACCACAATCCCGACTACGACGGCGTCCACTCCGCCTATCCCAACCTGGTGCTGGTCGCCAACCGCCTGCTGCGCGCCCATCGGGTGGGGGAGGGGGAGAGTGACGAACTGCCCGCGTCGTTGATGGAGCGGTTATCGCTCCACGAGGACCATGCGCGGAGGGTGCTGGAAGGGGTCATGGAGGGGCGGCAGGGTCTCGATGACATGGCGGAGCAGATGGTTTCCTGACGTCTGATCCCTCTCCATGAAGCTACGCCACTCCCACTCCTGGGACCTCACCCCTTCCGCGGCGATCGCCCTGCAGCGGGAGTTGGCCGGTTACGTCGAGCTGGAGGACCGGTTCGATCCGCCGGGCCTGATCGCCGGCGTCGACGTCGGCTTCGAGGCGCGGGGGGCGGTCACCCGGGCGGCGGTGGCGGTGCTCGATGCGGCGACGCTGGAGCTGGTGGAGTACGCCATCGCCCGCCTTCCCACCACCTTCCCCTACGTTCCCGGTCTGCTCTCCTTCCGCGAGGTGCCGGCGGTATTGGCCGCTCTCGACCGGTTGGAGCGGTGCCCCGGCATGCTGCTCTGCGATGGCCAGGGGCGGGCTCACCCCCGCCGTTTCGGCATCGCCTGTCACCTCGGGGTGCTCACCGGACTGCCGACCGTCGGGGTCGCGAAGAGCCGTCTGGTGGGGCGGCATCCGGAGCCGCCGGTGGCCCGTGGCGGCTGGGTGCCGTTGACTGACGGGGAGGAGACCATCGGGGCGGTGCTGCGCACGCGGGTCGGCGTGAAACCTCTCTATGTCTCCTCCGGCCACCGGGTCGCCCTCTCCACTGCGGTGGCCCGGGTGATGGCCGCCACCACCCGCTACCGGCTCCCCGAGACCACTCGCTGGGCGGATCGTCTCGCCTCCCACGGCGAGCCCTATCTGCATAAAAAACAGGGCTTTTGCCGCTCGTCTGCAGAATGAGCACATTTTTTCCTGCGGGGCTTGACGGGGGGTGAACTCTTCGGCGATCCTGCCGTTAACCCGGATGAAAGCGGTAAATGTCCCAAGTCGGACGATGAGAGGTGCGTGATGATCCTGGTCTACGACATGAGCGGCAGTGAGCGGCTCGATGCCGTGCCTGGTGAGGCAATGACGGAATCGAGCGGTCCCGAGATGGGGCTCCCGATGGAAGGCGGTCCCTTCCTGGCCCCGGCGTTGCAGGAGATCTGCTTTGAGGCGCCGAAGGGGTACTCGCTTCCCCTGGCGACCATCGATGTGGACGCACTGATCGATCGGATGGGCTGAGCGGCCCGCGCCGCGACCCTTTTCCTCCCCCGGACGTCCTGTCCGGGGGGATTCTCGCTTCCCCGCCTTAGGGCCCGCGGCCGTTTTTCCCGGCAGCCGGGCCGTTCCCCCTATCGTTTCGGGCCACTTTCGTTTACAAACGGAGGTATTCGATCGTCCCTTTGGGCGACGCCCGTTCGTCCGGCGCCTTTTCCATGCCGCCGCCGACGACGTCTACACACCGGCCGCGCTCCTACCGCTGATCGCGGGCCACGCAACCAGGAAGCACAAACAATGAACTACGACGTATTCAACGGTGACGCCGACGGCCTCTGCGCCCTCCACCAGTTCCGCCTCGTTCACCCCCAGGAGGGGGAGCTGGTCACCGGGGTGAAGCGCGACATCAATCTGGTCGATCGGGTGGATGCGGGGGCCGGCGATCGGGTCACCATCCTCGATATCTCTTTCGACAAGAATCGCGAGGGGGTGTTGCGATTGCTCGCCAACGGTGCCGAGGTGCGCTACTTCGACCATCATTTCGCTGGTGCCATTCCCGATCATCCCGCACTGGAGACGCGCATCGATCCCTCGCCGGAGGTCTGCACCAGTTTGCTGGTGGATGCCTACCTGGAGGGACGTCAGCGGGTGTGGGCGGTGACCGGCGCCTTCGGCGACAACCTTTACGAGTCGGCGCGGGTTGCCGCCGAGCCGCTGGGATTGGATCCGGGGCGCCTCGATCAGCTTTGCGAGCTGGGCACGTTGCTCAACTACAACGGCTACGGGGTGGAGCTCTCCGATCTCTATTTCCATCCGGCCGACCTCTATGGCCACCTGCGCCCCTACGCCGATCCGTTCGCCTTCATCCACGAGGAGGCCGCCTTCACCATCCTGCGCGACGGGTTCGCCGCCGACATGGAGCAGGCGGTGAGCGCCCCCCTGGAGCTCGATGAGCCCTGCTGCGCCCTGGTGATGCTGCCCGATACGCCGTGGGCACGCCGGGTGAGCGGTGTCTTCGGCAACCAGCTCGCCCGCGACAACCCCTCCCGGGCCCACGCCTTGGCGACCCGCCTCGAGGGGGGCTACCGGATCAGCGTGCGGGCGCCGCTGACCACCAAGAGCGGTGCCGACGATCTCTGTCGTGACTTTCCCACCGGTGGCGGACGCAAGGGAGCGGCCGGCATCAATCTGCTGCCCGACGAGCTCTATCCTCGCTTCGTTGACCGCTTCCGCGAGGTTTTCGCACTCTGAACGGTATCGTGGAAACCGTGTCGAGGCATGCCGGAATGGGTCACATGATCAGGGTTGGCACGTAGGATTTTTGATATATTTCATCGTCGTGCCCGTTCGGTGTCGGGGCGCAGAACCCGCAGCCGTTGTCCTCGCGGGCGTGGATGGAAGACTCAACAGAGCGGGAGTGAAGCCGTGGCCAAGAAGAGCATTTCGATCGATCAACTGGTGCCGGGGATGTATCTGGTGGGTGTGGATATCTCCTGGATCGACACCCCGTTCCTGCGCAACCGATTCCTGGTCAAGAATGCGGCGGTGATCGACAAGCTCAAGGCGTGCGGTGCGACCCGGGTGGAGATCGATACCGACAAGGGGATGGATGTGGTCGGTGCTCCGGCTCCGGTGGACGCGCCGGTCGAGGCGCCGCCGCCCCATCAGGCGCCGCCTCAGCCGCAAAGTGCGCCTCCCCAGCCCCAGCCCCAGCCCCAGCCCGCTCCGGTCGCGGCGCAGGTGGCCCCGTCGCCGCCCCGGCCCGCTGCCGCCAAGGCGCCTTCCCGTCCGGTGGTCGCCGCGGTGCCCACCGCTCCGGCCGAGTACGAGGAGGAGATCGCGCGGGCGAAGAAGATCAAGAGTGCCGGTCAGCAGATCATGCGCAAGGCCTTCGATACGGTGCGCCAAGGCGGCAAGATCGAGGAGTCGATGTTCGGCTCGCTGATCGAACACACCATCGGTTCCTCCCGCCGCAACAGCCTTGCCGTGCTCACCATGCTGCACCAGCAGCCGACCACCAAGGAGCTGATCCACCACGCCTTCAATCAGATGAGCATGGCGGTGTTGCTGGGCGAACGCATGGACCTTGAGCCGGAGCGGCTGGAGCGGCTCGCCACCGCGGCACTGCTGATGGACATCGGCTGGATTCGTCTGCCGACCACCCTGCTGCGCCAGCAGTACGCCTATACGGACGAGGAGTTCCGCGCGATCCAGGAGCATGTCCGCCACAGCGTCGACATCCTCTATGAGGGGGGCTTCGATGACGAGATCCTGCAACTGGTGGAGAATCACCACGAGCGTCCTGATGGCAGCGGCTATCCGGAGGCGTTGGTGGCGAGCGAGATCCCGTTGGAGTCGCAGATCCTCTCCCTGGTCAATCACTTCGAGAGCAACGTCCACGGGCTTTACGACTCGGCGCCGCAGATTCCGGTGAAGGCGTTGCGCAACATCTATACCCGTGGCACCGAGGGGGGGCATGACACTGCCCTGGCGAAGCAGCTGATCAGTATCGTGGGCGTCTACCCGATGTCCAGCGCGGTGGAGCTGGATAGCGGCGAGCGCGGGGTGGTGGTGAAGGTGAACTGGAAGCAGCCCCTCAAGCCGATCGTCCGGTTGATCTACGGCAAGGATCGTCAACCGCTGTTCGAACAGGTCGACGTGGACTTGTCGAAGCCGGTGGAGGCGGGTGGAGCGAAGAAGATCTCCAATGTCCTCGATCCCCGCAATACGGCGGTGGATCCCCGCGGGCTGCTGATCTTTTCCGAACTCTAACTCTCTTTTCCCCGTCGTCGCCGTGCCACAGGGTCGGCCGGAGTGGGGAAAAGAGAGTCATTGGGCGAAGAGGAGACTATTCCTGTGGGGCGTCGGGCCACCAGTCGGGGGCGAGGTCGAACCAGGCGCTGTCCGGGAACTCCGGCATCCGCTCACGGCGCCAGCCGGCGAGGTCGGGGACCAGGATGTTCGCACCCAGGTGGAGTTCCGGTTCGTCGAGAATCCACCATCCCCCCGGTCCGCCGCGTCCCCGGTGGAACGGGTTCATCAGATCGCCGCCGAGGGCGGAGGCGGCCAAGGCGTGTTTCGAGGCCGGACGCGGGTGGGTGATCAGGCTGCCGTGGATGATCTCCGCCACCAGATGGTCCGGAATCTGGCACAGATCATCGTAGGTGGCCATTTTCTCGGCAGCGTTGCTCATCTTGTTCGCTCCATTGCCCATGCGGCTCTTTGTCTTCTCTTCCGCCGCCGAAATCGTCTGCGCGGTAGCGACGAGCAACCGGGTTCGCGCGTGTTCAAAAACGGTATGCCGGAAAAAGTATATCACTGGCTTCGCGATTGGCCCCCTGCCTGCTGCTCCCTATGGCGCTCGCGGTGCCGGCCGGAACGGCCGGTCGTTCCGGCGGTTGCGGTTGGCGCTCTACGACCGTCTCGGGGAACAAAAGATCGACATCGTGGTGGCCCGCGACGAGCGGGATCCGTTCGTGCGCATGGCCAAGCGGCAGGGGGTTTCATTGTGAAGCGGGCGGATGCGGTCGAACATCTCGCCCGGGTGCTCGATCAGGAGGCGGTTTCCGCGCTGTTCGGCGAGGTGCTGGAGCAGGTCCCCTTCCTCTTCGAGGTGGCGCAGCGGAGCCGGGCGTATTGCCGGCGCTACGTGGCGTAGGGGGCTTCCGGAAAGAGCTTGCCCGGGTTGAGGATGCCGTTGGGGTCGAACTGGCGCTTGATGGCGCGCATCAGTTCCAGGGTGGGTGGGTCGATCTCGCGCTGGATGTAGTCGCGCTTCTCGATGCCGACGCCGTGTTCGCCGGAGAGCGTGCCGCCGAGTTCCAGGACCAGGGTGAAGACCCGGTCGAGGCAGGCGTGGGCACGGGTCATCTCTTTCTCGTCGTCCGGGTTGACCAGCAGGTTGACGTGGATGTTGCCGTTGCCGGCGTGACCGAAGTTGACGATGGTCACGCGGTACTCCGCGGCGAGCGCCTCCAGTCCGCCGATCAGCTGCGGTATGCGCGAGACCGGGACCACCACGTCCTCGTTGATCTTCTTCGGTGCGATCCGGCGCTGGGCGGGCGACAGGGCGCGGCGGGTCTCCCACAGCTCGCGCACCTCCGCCTCGCTCTCTGCCGCCTTGAACTCCAACAGCCCCTCGCCTTCCGCCGCGGCGCGGATCGCCGCGACCGCCTCGCCGATGTGGCCGGAGGGGCCATCGGCTTCGATCATCAGCAAGGCCCCCGCTTCGAGCGGGATCGTCGCGCCGGCGTAGTCGCGCACCAGGCCGATGGCGGTGCCGTCCATGAACTCCAGGGCGCTGGGCGTGACCGGCTGGGCCATGATCCGCGAGACCGCGGCGGCGGCGGAGGCGATGTCGCGGTAGACCGCCTGGATGGTGCGCCGCGCCTCGGCCAGGGGGGTGAGCTTGAGGGTCGCCTCGGTGATCACCGCCAGGGTCCCTTCGGAGCCGATCAGCAGCCGGGTGAGGTCGTAGCCGACCACTCCCTTGGTGGTGTAGACCCCGGCGTGGATCTCGCGGCCGTCGCCGGTGATCGCCTTGAGGCCGAGGGTGTTGGCCCAGGTGGCGCCGTATTTCACCGCCCGCGGGCCGGCCGAATTGACCGCCAGATTGCCGCCGACGGTGCACACCGGGGAGGAGGTGGGGTCGGGGGGCCAGAAGAAGCCGTGTTTTCCCGCGGCCTGTTGAATCTCGCGGTTGGTGACGCCGGGTTCCACCACCATCACCCGGTTGTCGGGGTCCAGGTTGATGATCCGTTTCATCCGCTCCAGCGCAAGTACCAGGCCGCCTTCGAGCGGGACGGTCGCGCCGGTGGTGGCGGTGCCGGCGCCGCGGGGCACCAGCGGTATCCGGTGGCGGTTGCACAGGCGTACCAGCTCCACCACCTGGGCCTGCTCCCGGGGGAAGGCCACCGCTGCGGGTGGATGATGTCGGCGGCTGTTGTCGTAGCCGTAGGGCCATACCGCGCCGGCTTCGGTGAGCAGATCGTCTGCACCGACGATGGTGCGCGCGGCCTCCAGGAAATCAGCGGGAAGGTGATCGGTCATCGGGGAGTCATCGAATGAAGGGAGTGGCGGAGAGGTGGTGGCGGCCACGGGCCGCCTTCTGACGTATATTCCAATGCTTACGACTGAATCGGCGCGGGCGGGGGGGGGTAACCCCGCCCGCGCCGATTCAGTCGAGGTAGTCGAAGATCTTGACCACACGCCGCACCCCGGCCACCCGGCGGACCCGGTCGGTCACCGCCTCGGCCTCGGCGCGTTTGACCAGCCCCATCAGGTAGACCTCGTTGCGTTCGGTGACCACCTTGACCAGGGTGAAGTCGAGGTCCATCTCCTCCGGCAGGCTGGTCAGCGCGTACTTCACCTTGACGGTGATCCCCGAGTCGTTGAGCCGGTCCTCCAGGGAGCTGGGGGGAAGGACGCCGATCTCGTTGTGGATGCGGCTCACCTTCGCGATGCCGTGGATCAGCTGTTCGGCGCGGGCGCGCAGTTCGGGGGTGGCGCATTCACCGGTGAGCAGGACCACGTTGTTGTAGCTGGTGACGTTGACGTGGGCCTGGTCTTCGCCGGCGAGCTGGTTGGCCAGCCGGTCGGCGGCCTTCAGTTCGATGGTCTGGTCGTCCAGCACGGTGCCGGTGGTTCGGCGGTCGTGGATCACCGCCACGCCGGCGGCGGCGCCGGTGACGGCGACGGCGGGGGTGCAGCCCTGGAGCAGGGCCGCGAGCAGGGGCAGGGCGAGGAGCAGGAAGGCGGCTCTCATCGGGATGGACTCTCCTTGGTGCACGGGAGGGATCATGGTCGAAAGGCGTCGGCTATCCAATGGATTTCACCGCCTTCGTCGGCGATGACGTCGAAACGGCAGGGCTGTTCGGTATGTTCGGGGTGGGCCTGGAGGTAGGCGGCCGCGGCGGCGGCGATGCGCCGCTGCTTGTGGTGGTCGATACTGGCCAGGGCGCCGCCGAAGCGGTCGCCGTCGCGGTAGCGTACCTCGACGAAGACCAGGGTCTCCCCCTCGCGGGTGTGGTCGAGCATGATCAGGTCGATCTCCCCGCGGCGGGTCCGGTAGTTACGGTCGACGGGCTTCAGGCCCTGTCGGCGCAGGTATTCCAGGGCCCGCCGTTCCGCCGCCGCCCCCCGCTTCAGTGGCGCTGTCGTCGATGAGCGTCGGCCGATCCAGGGAAACATCCGTCGCCTCCACGCCTGTCGGGTCGTTGCCGGGGGCGTCGGCTGGCGGGCGGAGGGAGACCGGCACTCCGTCGATGAAGCGCGCGCAGCGCAACTCGCGGTGGATCCGGTTGCCCGCCTCCAGCATCAGTCCGCCGGTGGCCCCCTCAAACAGCGGCAGTGCCGCCGCCGATACCGGGTGGTCAAGGTACGGGATCAGACGATAGGCGTCCATCCCCATGGCGAAGAGGCGCCCGTACCGGTCCATCTCCTCCGGCCACAGCGCCTGCAGTTCGTCGCGCTCGGCGCTGCGGCTCTCGGGCAGTGACCACGGCATGTCGCAGAAGACCAGCCCGTCCATGTCGCGGTCGGTATCCGGGTCGATGCGTCCGCTGAAGGCCTGGGAGGTGGCGTAGAGGGCGATGTCTCCGGCTTGGTGGAAGCGCAGCTGGGGGCGGATCAGCCGCGCCTCGCGGGGGGCGGCGGCGAGGAAGATGAGGTCCACGTCCTCGCGCCGGCGCGGTTCGAACTCCATCCTGCGGTGGGTCGCCGAGCGCAGCGCGTGGTAGCGTTGCTCGCTCTCGTCAAGGTTGAGCATCGCCTGGATCGGCTGGGAGAAGTCCGCCTCGGCGGGGTCGTAGTGGGCGCGTTCGACCACCCGGTTGCCGGATTGCTCCCACTGTCGGGTGAAGGCGGCGGCCACCCGTTCGCCCCACTCTCCCTGCGGGGTGAGCAGCAGTGCCCGGTGGTAGCCGTCGAGGGCGGCGCGCACCGCCACCCCGCGGGCCTCGTCCTCGGGGGAGAGGGAGAACTGGTAGAAGGTGCCGTGGGTCGCTTCGTCCACGTGGTTGAGGGCGAGCAGTGGCACGTCCACGTCGCCGGCCAGGGCGAGGTTGCTCACCGCCCCCTTGTCGAGGGGGCCGATGACCTCCTTGGCGCCGTCGGCCACCGCCTGACGGTAGATGCCCCAGATGGCGGAGGGGTCGCCGCCGGTGTCGTAGAGCCGGATCCCCGGGGAGACCCCCTCGTGCAGGTCGAGGTAGTAGGCGGCCAGCAGACCGTCGCGTACCGCCCGTCCGGCAGCGGCGAGGCGCCCGCTCAGTGGGAGCAGCAGGGCGATGGACTCCGGGTAGCGGCGGCTCGGTCGGGCGGCCATCGTGGGCGCTTCGCCGCCGGCCAATGCGCTGCCTGGATGGCCGGGGTAGCGTTGTCGCCACTGGGCCAACTGCCTGGCCAGTTCGTCAGGGCTGCCGGCGGCCCGCTTGTGGGCGGCCACCAGTTCCAGCCAGCCGCTGAGAAGGTCCGGCGGCGCGAGGGTGAAGGTCTCGAGGGCGGTGACCGAGAGTTGCGAGAGGGTGTCGAAGATCGCCTGACGGTTGCGTTCGACGGCGCGGGGATCGGTCAGCAGCGGTTCCAGTTGCAGCCGTTCGCGGGCCGCTTCCAGGGCGTTGCCCTCGCGGCGATAGGCCTCGGCGCGGGTCTCGATGAGTTCGGCGCGCAGCTCGTCGGAGAGGGTGGGGTCGGCGCTGGGGAGTTGCTTCAGGGCGGTTTCGGTATCGCCGCGGGCCAGCGCGATACGGGCCAGCACCAGCTCCTTGCGTCGGCGCAACTCCTCGCTCAGGGGGGCGCTCTGGATCACCCCGACGAGGCGCGCCGCCTCCTCCGCCCGCCCTTCGTCGATCATCGCCGCGGCGGCCCGCAACTGGTACTCCTGGCGTTTCGGCGGTGCTGCGCCGCGGGCCATGGCGAGGTATTCGTCGGCCCCTTTGCGGTTCGTCGTGATCGCCTGGATCGCGGGTCGGCTCGCAGGCCCGGCGACCGGCGCCGATTCCGGCTTGACCGCGGGGCCGCAGCCGCCGATCAACAGGGTGATGAGCGCGGCGGCGGTGGCGGTCTGTCTTAAGAGGGGGCGTTTGGCTGGCACGGGTCGGTCCGGACGCGGCGGAGGGCAGGTGAAAAAATGGGGGATAACGGTAAAACATGTGGCACGGGTTTGGGAAGCGCTGTTTAAATAGCTCCTCTTTTCCACACCTCTGCGGGGGATCGGATGACGGACTCAGTCGGCGTGCTCTACGTGGTGGCCACCCCCATCGGCAATCTGGGGGACATGACCCCGCGGGCGGTGGAGGTGCTGGCGGCGGTGGCCCTGATCGCCGCCGAGGATACCCGTCACAGTGCACCGCTGATGCACCACTTCGGGGTGGCGACGCCGCTCACCGCGCTGCATGAGCACAACGAGCGGAAGGTGTGCGAGCGGTTGATCGAGCGGCTGGGGCGCGGCGATTCGATCGCGCTGATCAGCGACGCCGGCACGCCGCTGGTGAGCGATCCCGGTTTCGTGCTGGTGCGGGAGGCGCGGGCGCGGGGGATCGCGGTGGTGCCGGTGCCTGGTGCCAGCGCCGCGATCGCCGCCCTCTCGGTGGCGGGGCTCCCCTCGGACCGTTTCGTCTTCGAGGGATTCCTGCCGGCCAAGCCCGCTGCCCGGCGGACGCGTCTGGAGGCGCTACGTGGGGAGCCGCGCACCCTGCTATTCTACGAATCGAGTCACCGCGTCGAGAGTTCCCTGGGGGATATGGCGACGGTGTTGGGGGCGGATCGTCGGGCGCTGGTCGCCCGGGAGCTGACCAAGCTCCACGAAACCTGCCGTGGGGGCTCCCTCGACGAACTGCGGGCGTTCGTCGCCGCCGATCCCCACCAGCGCAAGGGGGAGTTCGTGGTGGTGGTCCATGGAGCGGCGGAGGAGGGGGAGGGTGGGCTTGGCAGCGAGGGGGAGCGGGTGCTTTCGATCCTCCTCGAGGAGCTGCCGGTGAAGCAGGCGGCGGTGCTGGCTGCGCGGATCACCGGCGACCGCAAGCGGTTGCTCTACGAACGGGCGCTGGAGTTGAGGGGCGCGTGATAAGATACGGTAATTGACCATGGAGGTTATAAGCATTTTCCTACGGTGGGTCAGCGAATTGCGAATTGTCCCGCGACCGTTCGGTCTGCATCATGGGCGGGTTCGGAGGGGCGCGGGTGGCTGGCGCCGCGGCTGCGCCCCTTCACCGTATCGAGGTCCCACTATGCGGAAGGTGATCGGATAATGAATAGAACACAAGGCGTATTCCCCTTCTTTTACCCAACGACGGTGATGTTCGTCGATGACAATCCCCATTATCTGGGCAACGTCAGTCGTGGTTTGTCGCGTCGGGGAGCGTATCGCTACTTCTCCTCCCCCCACGACGGGCTCGACTTCCTGCGCGGGCGAGACCGCAACGGGGTAACCAGTGCCTGTGTCTCGGTGTTTGCCGACAACCCCGATCCGGTGGCCGATCACGTCATCCGCCTCGATCTGCGGGCGATCTCGCGAACACTGTTCAATCCCGGCCGTTTCGACGAGGTCTCGGTGGTGGTGGTCAACTACGACATGCCCGGGATCAACGGCATCGAGTTCTGCCGTCAGCTGGGTGGCTTTCCGGTGAAGAGGCTGCTCTTTACCGGCACCGCCGACGAGCGGGTGGCGGTGGAGGCCTTCAACGAAGGGGTGATCGACGGTTTCCTGCCCAAGGGGGAGGCGTCGATCTTCCAGCGCCTGTCGGGCTGGATCGACGAATTGCAGCGGCGCTACTTCGCCGATCTTTCACGCTTCGTCGGTGAGGCGCTCGCCTACGACTCCATGGGTTTCATCCGCGATCCCGCCTTCGTTGCACTGTTCGAGCGGCTCTGCGCGGAGCGGGAGGTGGCGGAGTACTACGTGAGCAATGAGCCGGCGGGGCTGGTGCTAGTGGATGGTGATGGTCGAATCGCTCTGCTGGCGGTGCAGAGTGCTGCCCAGATGGAGGAGACCCGCGCCCTGGCGGTGGAGCTGGGGGTGGCGAAGCCGTTGGTGGCGCAGATCGCCAAGTGTCGCTCGATGCCGGTGTTCTGGTGGGGGGCGGACGAGCACGAGGGGGACGTGCGCGCCTGGGCCGAACACCTCTACCCGGCGGAGTCCCTGGAGGGGCGCTACTTCTACACGCTGGTGGAGGGGGTGGAGTCGCGGATGGGGGGCGGTGTGCCGCTCTCCTTCAGCCGTTTTCTGGAGCGCCAACGGGTCGACGAGTGGGCGGTGCCGGCGGCCTAGGACTGCCTCTTGCCCACAAATCGGCCATCAGCGCCCCCCGGATGCGCTCAGGCAAGGCGCCGTCCGCCGGGAATGGCGAGCCCTTCCCAAGGACGGCAACGCCGCATGAGCGCATCCGGGGGGGCGCCCTTCGGGTGAGTCGCTGGGCGGCCATCCGCCGCGTCCCCTACAGGGATGTAGGGGAGGG
>NZ_BAAHXB010000122.1:0-16542 GCF_054657215.1 Endothiovibrio diazotrophicus | reverse complement strand
TTCGAGGGATGTAACTCAGGCATGGTTGGGAAAAAGGCCTTCAAGGGGCATCGATCGACTCCCGGTGGGGGATGGCGGTGGCGAGGAGGGGGAGGATACGGTCGACCCGGGACTGGCGGTGGGGGTGTTCGGCGGCGTAGAGGGAGAGTTCGAGCAGCACGATGTAGAGGGGGGTTCCCCGTTCCCGCGGGGCGTCGGCCAGTGCGGCGAGCCGCTTCGTCGCCGCTTCCCGTCCGCCGAGCAGCGCCAGGGAGGCGCTGAGGGCGCGGGTGAAGAGGCGCTTCTCGGCGAGGGTCTGGAGGGCGTAGGTCCGGTGGTCGGGGGCCGGGAAGAGCCAGACGCCGCGGTTCTTCTTCAGGGCGGCGGTGGCCTCCTCCGCGCACAGCGCCTGAAGTGCGGCGGCCGCCTCCGTCGCCTCGGCGAGACGGTCGAGGTGGAGCAGGACCAGGGTGTGCTCGGCGCGCACCAGCAGGTCCTCCGGGTCGAGGCTCACCGCTTCGCGGTAACGCTCGGCGGCCGTGGCATAGTCGCCGCCGAGGGCCAGCGACTGGGCGAGGGCGGCGCGATAGCGGATCTCGTCGGGGGCCTGGGCGAGGGCCCGCCCGAAGAGCTTGGTGGCGTCGTCGGGCTGCCATTCGCCCAGGGCCAGCGTGCCGAGGCCGTAGGCCGCCTCGGCGAAGTCCGGGTCGACCTCGAGCGCTCGTTCGTAGGCGCTCCGCGCCCCCTGCGGATCGCCGCCGCGCTTGCGCAGATTGCCCCGCAGGGTGAGCAGGTGGGGGTCGTCGGGGGCCTCGGCGAGCAGTGCGGCCAGCCGTTGGCGGATCACCTCGGGGTCGTATTCACTGTCGGCAGAGCGCGCCAGCAGCTCCGCCTTGCGCCGGCCGAGATCGGCAACGGGGTCGGCGGGGTCCAGTTTTTCCACTGCTGCGAAGGCGCGGGCCGCCTCGGCGTAATGTCCTGCCTGCAGGTAGCGTTGCGCCTCCCGGAGCAGGCGCGCGGCGCGCTGGTCGGTCACTCCCTGTGTCCGCTGTTCGGTGGCGGGGTGGTTGAGCCACTTCCAGAACGAGTCGAGGGGGGCGAAGTCGGTGAAGAGCAGGCGCAGGAGCAAGACCACCATCGCCAACGCGGCGGCGGCGATGGCGCCAAGTATTGCCCAATGTTGACTCGCGAGTTCGAAGCCCCGGCGGAGTTCGCGGGGCACGCGGGAGTCCGACCCTCCCGTCACCGCGCCGGGACCCGGGTCAGGGGGAAGCTGTCGCCGGTGATCTGGCGCATCGGGATCTGCTCGTAGTGCCACTTCTCCAGGGTGATCCGCGGCAGCTCCTCGCCGATGTAGTCGGCCAGCTCGGAGACGGTGACGAAGCCGTCCTGCACCTCCCGTCCCTTGGGCCGGTCGGCGGCGCCGCCGACGCCGCGCAGCAGCACCCCGGTGAAGGCGCCGGAGCCGTCGATCCCCTCCAGGGCGAGCATGCCGCTGCGGGTGGAGGCAAGGATGGCGCGGCCCGCCTTGTTGCGCAGGCGGGCGATGGCGGATGCGTCGAGGTCGCTGCGGTATTTGGTATCGAGGCCGGCGAGGAGCAGATTGCCGGCGTTGCAGGTGTCGAGGATCAGCAGCCGCTTGCTCGACGGGATGTGCGAGAGCAGTTCGGCCAGCCGATCGGAGTGGAGCGAATGTTGCTGGAGCGCGCCGTCGCCGGTGTGGGCGAAGTCCCACGGCAGGTAGTAGTAGTTGCGCCCGTCCCCCTCGGCGTGGCCGGCGAGATAGAGGACGAAGACGTCGTTGGGCTTCACCCGTTTGGCCATCGCCTCCAGCGCCTTGGTGATCCCCGCCAGCTTGGCCTGGGGGTTGAGCAGGGTGACCACGTCGGTGTCGGCGAACAGCCCCTTGCCGTAGCGGCGCAGGGTGTCGGCGACCCGCGCGGCGTCGCTGGCGGCGAAGTCGAGCACCCGGTCGGGCATCAGGCCGCGGTAGCGGTCGCTGCCCACCGCCAGGACGTGGAGGGTGGCGGGCAGGGCGTTGGGGTCGCGCAGGGTGATCCGGCGTACCAGCGGCTTGGAGGCGACCTGGCCGTCGCGGTTGTAGAGGATCACCTCCAACTGGTTGTCGCCGTCGGGGAGGGTCACCGGCAGGGTGAAGATCCGCTGCCCCTCGGGGCCCTGCACCTCGTGGTAGCGCCCCTTGGCGGTCTGCATCAACTGGCCGTTGAGATGGAACTCCGCCCGGCCGATGCCGCCGCCGCGGTCCTCGGCCACCACGCGCAGGGTCTGCTGCGGCCGGCTCACCACCTCCTCGGCGAGGCCGTCGCGCCACTTCAGCTCCGGCGGCAGGCCGCTGGCGAGGACCTGGCGCACGTCGCCGATCCGCGCCAGGGCCTGCCGGATCTCGGCGTCGTTGCCGGAGAGGCGGTTGGCGATCAGGTCGGGGCGGTAGAACGGCTCGCGCAACTGGGCCACCTGGACGAAGACCCCCTCGCGGTCGGGGCCCTGGTTGAGGTGGTAGCCGAACAGCGCCTCGCCGCCGGGGGAGGCGTCGTAGAACCCCTCCGGGGTCCAGGCGACCCAGCGGTGGTCTTCGCGGTGGACGAACAGGGCCAGCAGCTCCTGGCCGTCGCTGAGGCGGTACCAGCGCACGGTGCCGTCGCCGAAGCCGGCCACCGCCACCTTGCCGTTGGCGGCGATGTTGACGGCGAAGGTGGTGCTGGGAGCGTCATTGCGCCAGAGCAGGTTGCCCTTGTGGTCGTAGTAACATAGCGACCAGCTCGTACCGAGTAGAAAGTGTTGTTCTCCGGGGGAGATGGCGAGACTGTGGGGAAGCTCATCCTTTTGCAATTTCAAGGGACGGTCATTGAGGGTGGGAGTGTAGGTCTTCCACCCTCGGAGTTTAAACTTCGAGGTTTTGGTTTGAGGGGCGGAGAGGGCGGAGAGCAGTGGCCGACTGGCTTCATTTAAACCGTCGCCGATAGCGAAACGTACAGGGTTGGTTCCGCCATATGCAAGACCGAATTCCAATGTAGAGCCGTTGGTCGAGAGGTGAAAGCGCCCTAGGGTGGCTGCGCGTAGATTGGCCGTTGCCGGGGTGTAGTGCCACCGTGACGTTCCAGATGCCTCGAGGACGCCAATGACTGGATCAAATGTCCCGTAAGCAACGGCGTCGTCGGGTAGCGGGGACACGCCCATCACCGTGTTGTTCGAGGCGGGCCACTCGCTCCACGCTCCGTATCCTGCCTCACTCCAGACACGGATCAGGTTGACCCCATCGCTATTGCTATATCTTCCAGCAGCGTAAAGAGTTCTCCCGCTGCGGGACCACCCGACAAATGCTAAATTGCCGTTATCAACTCCCGAGGTATCAGGGATGTTGATGCGGTGGAGATCTTCGGCGGAAATAACATCCACTGACGTGGTGTCTTCATATCCCAACGCAACGTTACGCCCGTCGGGAGAAAAAACAGCGGAGTAGGGGTGTTTACCCCCTGGCGCATCGTGCTCGGCCAGCTTGCGGAAACTGGAACTGTAAAGGCGCAACTTGCCGTCGAAGCTGGTGGTCATCATTCGGCCTAGTGCGTCGAAGTCTACCCAGATACAACTTTCGTTATAGTCCGTGTCGGCAAGCTTTAGTTTCCAGTTGTCGGTTCTCCAAACCCGTAGGCCATTGTTTCCATACAGGGCGGCGGCAAGATAGCGACCGTCGGGAGAGAACGCGAGGTGGAGTACCGTGTCAGGAAGTCCACCGAGTCGTTGGAGGAGTCTTCCTGAAGCTCGATCGAAAATATAAATGTCGCAGCAAATGGAAGTACCCCATCCCCCCGTGGCGATCGTGGTGCCGCTCGGCGAGAGGGCTACGGCGAAGAGTTTCCCTTCGTTCCCTTGTCCTTGGGGAGGGCGCAGTACCTGCTCCAACTGGCCGTCGGCGAGGGACCAGACCCTGGCAGTCTTGTCGTCGGACGCGGTGACCAGCCAGCGTCCCTCTCGGTCCACCGCTATTCTCTTAACCCATATTTAACACCATAAGTTAAAATTCTTTTATTTACAGCATATTACATTTCTAAAATTCTTCGAGTGGCACTACATTTGCGAAATTCTTGGGATCGGCGTTAATTCCATAGACATTTTCACCTGTGCTTACGCGACCCTACAGCAACAGACATCAAACATCAATAGATAGACTTATTTTTATGGCACTACATGTCGAAAAGCCGACGTCCTAGAACGGAAAATCAAAGAGTTACGCCAAGATTTGGTGCCATTTCGGTCCTAAATCGGGCGTCAGGTGTTAAACATGGGTTAACTGGAGCGGTATGGCCTCCGGCCTCGATTTGTGGATAGGGCTTGGGGGCTACAGTGGCTTCGATTTCGGCGGGGACGGCCGGCTTCGGTGCTTCTTTTACGGGGGCGGTCGGTTTTGGCACGTCCTCATTCTTGATAGGGGTTCCCACGCATCCGGCGATCAGCAACGCCGGTATCAGCAGCCCGACCATCCGTCCAATCCGTTTCATCGCTTTTCTGCTCCCTTCCGGTGTTGTCGGGAGATGATAACTTTCGGTGGCGTATCGGCAAACGCCTCGGTGGGTTGGATTCTCGGCGGGGGACGGCACGCGGTTATTCGCAGGAGCCTTCGTTCTGATGTTGCCGTACAGCCATCTGGGATGCAGAGCATCCAAGATCGGGTTGCGACGCGGTGTGTCGTATCCAAGGAGACTTGCCTGTCCGGCGTGGGTTCTCCTGTGGTGGTTTCGTTTTGGCTATGTCTGAGTTAGCCGTTGCGACTTCCTCGAATGTAGGTCGCGATGGCGCCATGTCCGTTCCTACCGCTTGCCAAATCGAGGTGCCTCACTCCGTCGTGATCGCGGCCTAAGGGCCGCTCCTACAGTGAACCGCGGTGCTATCGATCGATCGCAACACGTAATTCAGACATGGCCTTTCGTTTGACACGGCGCCCGTGGGGGCCGTGTCAAACGGGAGTACGGCGTTGAATTATTGATGGCCGATCCGAATGCCCAACTGCCGCCGAGCGGAATTGGGGGGCCTCCCATCGTCTGCGCTCGCCCCGCCTATTCACCTTTCGTGTCCTCGGTGTAATAAAGCCCCCCGATTGCCCCGCTGGATCAGCGCCGCAGATAGGGTTCGAGGGCGTCGATCAGCGTCTGCAGGTCGGGCAGCGGCTGGAGGTCGCCGGTGGGGTGGGGGTAGAGGCGGCAGCAGCGGCCGGTGGGCAGCGGGATCGCGGGGAGGAGATCGTGGCCGTCGATGAGGAAGGCCGGCGCGCCGAGGCTGCGGGCGTAGCGGGGGGCGGCGGGGTCGTCGAGGCTCCACTCCTCCCAGCCGCCGCGGTGGCCGGCGTGGCGGCAGGCGTCGGCGAGCGTCGAACGGACCGCGTCGATATAGTTGCCGTGGGGGTCGTAGACCAGCTCGACGCAAGGGGTCCCCGCGGTGTCGTGCAGCACGTCGTAGAGCGGGCAGACATCGCGCGGGCCGGTGCAGCGGCCGACCAGCCGGCTCAGCTCGATCCGCGCCCGCTCCAGGCGGTGGATGCGCTGCTCCGCTTCGGCGATCTTGGCGGTGGCCAGCCGGCCGATCTCGGCGCAGGCGTCGGGGTGGTCCTGGAGCTTGAACAGCTCGGCCAGCTCGTTGAGGGTGAAGCCGAGCTCCTTGCCGCGCTGGATGGCGCGCAGGCGGTCGAGGGCGTCCGGGTCGTAGAGGCGGTAGCCGGCGGTGGAGCGGCGCGGGGGCGTGATCAGCCCCAGCCTTTCGTAGAAACGAATGGTGTCGGGGGTGAGGCCGCTGAGCTCCGCCAGCCGGCCGATTCTCAGTGGAGTGGACAACGCGCCCTCCGTTTGGTTGGTCTGTGTCACTCCCCTTCCTCAGGAACGAGCGAGTGTGAGGCGGTTCGCGGCGGCCGCGGCCTCTTCGTCGCCAGTTGCAGGGGGGGCAAAAGGGATTGGCCCGCCTCCGTGGGTCGACGGCCTTTCGTCCCGGTGATGGAGCGCAAAAAAACCCAACCGTTTAACTCAAGAAATTAGTCCGGAGATTCACGACGTCAAGGTCGGGGGGGCGACCGTCGCGGCGCCGAGCAGGCCGGCGCACTGCGCGGCGGGTACCGGCTGGCTGAAATAGAACCCCTGGGCGAGGCAGTCGCCGGCGTCGCCGAGGAACGCCAGTTGGGCGTCGGTCTCCACCCCCTCGGCGACCACCGACAGGCCGAGGCTGCGGGCCATGGCGAGGATCGCGCTGGAGATGGCGGCGGCGTCGTGGTCGTCGCCGCCGCCGCCGATCTGTTCGATGAAGGAGCGGTCGATCTTCAGGCTGTCCACCGGCAGGTGCTTGAGATGGCTGAGCGAGGAGTAGCCGGTGCCGAAGTCGTCGATGGCGATGCGCACCCCCATCTCGCGCAGCCGGTGGAGGGTCTGGGCGATGCCGTCGGTCTGGTGCATGGCGATGTTCTCGACGATCTCCAGCTCCAGCCATTCGGGGGCGAGGTTCTCCTCGTCGAGGATGCGGCACACGGTATCGGCGAAGCCGGGGCGGCGCAGCTGGATCGCCGACAGGTTGACCGCCATGCGTACCGGGGCGAGACGCTGTTCCTGCCACTGGCGCAACTGGCGGCACGCCTGGCGCAGCACCCACTCGCCGATGCGCACGATCAGGCCGTTCTCCTCGGCCAGGGTGATGAATTCCTCGGGAGGAACCGCGCCGCGGCTCGGGTGGTTCCAGCGCAGCAGCGCCTCGACGGCGACGATGCGCCGCCCCCGCGGCTCCACCTGGGGCTGGTAGTGGAGCTCCAGCTCGCCCCGCTCGAGGGCCAGGTGGAGGTCGCTGGCGAGGCCCAGGGTGTCGCCGCCCCGGGGGTGCAGGTCATGGTGGAAGAACTGGTAGTTGTTGCGTCCCTCCTCCTTGGCCCGGTACATGGCGATGTCGGCGGCCTTGATCAGCTCCTCGGTGTCGTCGCCGGCCCCCGGATAGAGGCTGATGCCGATGCTCGGGGTGACGTGGATCCGGCGGCCGGCGAGCAGCACCGGCGGGGCCATCGACTCGAGCAGTTTGCGCGCGATGCGGGCGGCGTGGCGGGAGCCGCCGATGTCGGTGACGATGACGGTGAACTCGTCGCCGCCGAGTCGCGCGATGGTGTCGCTCTTGCGGATACAGGCGCGCAGCCGGTCGGCCACCGCCACCAGCAGCTCGTCGCCCACCGCGTGGCCGAGGGTGTCGTTGATCTGCTTGAAGTGGTCGATGTCGAGGAACATCACCGCCATCATGGTGTGGTGGCGCTGGCTGTGGAGCAGCGCCTGCTCCAGCCGGTCGTGGAACAGCGAGCGGTTGGGCAGGCCGGTGAGGGGGTCGTAGTGGGCGAGCCGGGTGAGCCGCTCCTCGGTGCGCTTGATCGAGGAGATGTCGCTGAAGATGCCGACGTAGTGGGTGGTCCGGCCGCGCGGATCGGTGACCGCGCTGATCGACAGCCACTTGGGGTAGAGGTCGCCGCACTTGCGTCGGTCCCACACCTCCCCCTGCCAGTGGCCGTTGGCGCGCAGCTCCGCCCACATCGCCTGGTAGAACTCCGGCGGGTGGCGGTCGGATTTCATCAGTTTGGGGTTGCGCCCGATCACCTCGTCGCGCGGGTAGCCGGTGATCTCGCAGAAGGCGGGGTTGACGTCGACGATCCGCGCGTCGAGGTCGGTGACCACCACCGCCTCGGTGGTGTGGCGGAAGATCTGTTCGAACAGCGCCAGATACTTCTCGTAGCGCAGCCGCTCGCCGTGGTTGCGGATGGCGCCGTGGATGGTGGCGGGGAGGCGGTTGAGGTACTCGCCATGGCGGTCCTTGACCAGGTAGTCGTAGGCGCCGAGGCGGATCGCCTGGACCGCCACCGAGACGTCGTGGTTGGCGGTGAGCATGATCACCGGCGGCGGCTCGGGGTGGGCGGCGGCGGCGCCGAGGATCTCCAGTCCGTTGCGCCGCGGCAGGTCGTAGTCGAGCAGCACCACGTCGAAGCCGCCGCGCTCCAGCAGCGCCAGTCCCTGGTCGCCGTCCAGCGCGGTGGTGACCCGGAACAGCGGGTCGCCGAGGCGGCGTGCCACCAGGGTGCGCAGGGCGGCGTCGTCGTCGATGTAGAGCACCCCGACGGGGCGTCCTTGGAGGATTGTTTCAGTCAATGGTCACGGGCTCCCGGGGCGGGTGGAGGGGCTTGCGATGCCCTGTTCTTGAACCCACTAACCGGCCGATTCGCGGGTAGAGGATAGGGCTCGTCCGTGGTTGCCTCCTTATGGATATCCCCCCGCGCCTTCACCCGCGCTCCCACGGGAATTCATCAGTCGTGGAGGGGGAATTAAACAGCGTGGAGTATGGTCCAGGGTCAATAGCGCCTCCTGATCGATACGGAATTATACGGAGCGTGCCGCCTCCTCCCGCGTGTAGAAATGTCCGGCACGTTCGAAGCCGGAGACGATCGAGCGCTTCACCGCCAGGACCCGGCCGTGAAGCCGCCGGTGGATCAGGTGGGCCGGCAGGCCGTCGAGCAGGTGGCAGGGGGCGGGGCGGCCGTCGGCGAAGCGCGAGGGATAGATGACACCGGTGTCGGTGTCGAGAAACGCGGGGTGGAACGGGTCATTGCGGTGGGCGGCGGAGACCCCGGCGGTGCCGGCGAATTGACGGTTCTCCCGGGCCAGGGTGGCGGTGCTGTAGTCGGTGGCCATGGCGGTACCCTCCTCGGCGATGCTTTGTCCACAGAAGTGCATTTCGCGTGCCGGCGGATGGGCTGAGCCCCGGGCTTCCTGCGCTTTCGTGCTCGATCCGGCGCTGTTTTTAACACGAAGGGCAAGAAGGGGAACGAAGGGCGAGAAGATGTCGTGGGCGATGGGGTGACATGCCGGTCATGCAAGCAAAAGGATGGTCCATGGCGCGGGCCGGCTCAATCGCGTGGGTGCGTGACGTCTGTCGCGGTGCGACAATCGCGCCCTTGGCAATCTCCGTCCGGTTTATGAACAAGGGGCCGATGTCGTGGTCGTTCGCTGGTTCGCCTTCGTTGCGCTCTCTCTTCTCCCGCTGCTGGCCGCGGCGGCACCCGCCGCGCCCCCGGAACATCCCGCGCCCTCGCCGACGCCTGCGCTCTCCGTGGAGCAGCGGCTCGCCGCCCTCGATCCGGGGAGGATCACCTCGCTGACCATCGAGCAGGCGCGGCTGGAGGTGGAGTCGGCGCGGCTGCGCCTGGAGGGGGTGCTGCTCGATCGCAAGGGGGCGGAGAACTCGGTGGGGCTGCTGCGCGACGCGCTGAAGGAGGCGCGGGCGGGGATTGCCGCGCTGCGTGCCGCCCCCGAGGAGGGTGAGGCCTATACACAGAAGCTGCGGGCGGCGGAGGCGGCGCTGGCCGAGCGCCAGGCGGAGCTGGAGAAGGAGCAGGCGCGGCTGCAGGGGCTGGTCGACCAGGAGGGGCGCGCCCGCGAAGCCCAGACCGCGGCGCGGCGCTGGCTGACGGGGGTGGAGGGGGCGTGGCGTGACTACCGCGAGCGCAGCCGGCGGGAGGCGTTCGCCGACGTGGAGGCGCGGCTGACCGCCGAGGAGCGGCGCTTGCAGGGGGAGGCGGCGCGGCTCAACGAGCGGTTGGCGAACCTCTCCGCGGAGGACGAGGATGCCCGACGGCGGCTGCGGGCGGAGATCACCGACGCCGAGGAGCGGGCGCGGTTGCAGCGGGTGAGCCTGCGCCGTCACCGCTTCGCGGAGCGGCTGGATGCCCTGCGGGCGGCGCCGGTGGCGGAGGAGGAGGGGGCGCTGAGCCGGGCGGAGGAGGAGGGGGCGGAGCTGGCGGCGGAGCTGGCCGATGGCCGGCGGCTGCTCGATGAGAAGGTGGCGCTGATCAATCAGCAGCGGGAGCTGTTGGTTCGTCAGCGTGAACTGGAGAACAAGGGGGCCAAGCGAGCGGCCAAGGAGGGACCGGCAGAGCGGTTGCTGCGGCGGCTGGCCGAGGCGTTGCAGGAGGAGGCGGGGCGTTACGGGGCGCTCGCGGGTGAGGCCGGGACGCTGCGCACGGAGCTGGCCGAGCGCCACGACCGGCTGGTCAGCCGAGGGTTGACGGTGCGCCAGCGGCTGCCGCTGTTCGGCGAGCAGCGCGAGCGGGTGCTGGGGCTGCTGGCCCGGGCGCCCGGCGAGGTGGCGCGCCATATGGCGGAGCTGGCGACCACCTCCTTCATCGGCCTGGCGGCCCTCGACGTGGGGAGTTGGCTGCTGCTGCTGCTGGCCGCGGTCGCGGTGGTGTTTGGCGGGCGGCGGCTCTACCGGTCGCTCAAGGGGCACGGCGCGGGGGGTGGGGCATTGCCGGAGAGCACCGTCGCGCTGCTCGCCGAACTGACCCTGCGGCTGCTCCCCGGCAGCGTGCTGCTGGCGCTGTTGCTGCTGATCGCCTGGGCGGCCCAGCCGCCCGCCTCGCAGCTCTATCTGCTGCTGCTGCTGGCGGCGCTGTGGCTGGTCATCACGATCTCGAAGGGGGTCGCCTGGGTGTTCCTGGTGCTGCCGGGGCGCGGCGGGGCCGAGGGCGAGGGGCACGCCCGCCTCTACCGCTCGCTGCGCCGGGTTGCCTGGGTGGTCGGGGTGTCGGCGACGCTGCTGCTGGTGGCCCACTGGAGCGGGCCGCCGCGGGAGGTGCTGGATCTCCTCGATCGCGTCTTTTTCCTGCTGCTGCTGGCGGCGGTGCCGCTGCTCGCCTCGATCCGCTCGCTGATCGATGACGGGCTGAACGCCCACTACGCGGGGCGCTTCTGGCTGGCGGCGGCGCGCCTGCTGATGCTGCTGGTGCCGCTGCTGGTGCTGGTGGCGGCGGTGGCCGGGGTGCTCGGCTATCTCAACCTGAGCCGGGCGCTGCTCGGCAGCATCGGCTGGGTGGGGGTGGTGAGCGCCGGCTGGCTGTTCGCGGTGGGGCTGCTGCGCGATGCGGCCAACGGCTTGAAGAACTTTGCCGTCAGCCACTCCCGCTACGGCCTGCTGTGGGCCCAGGGGGTGATCGATCCGGCGCGCAAGCTGGGCAACCTGCTGCTCGCCGGCGCGGCGCTGGTGCTGCTCTTCCATCTGCTCGGCTGGGGCGCCGACTCGGCGGTGGCGAAGGTGCTGCGGGCGGCGCTGGATGTGCCGCTGATCAAGGTGGGGGAGACGGTGATCCGCGTCCAGGGGGTGCTGCTCACCCTGCTGGTGCTGGCGGTGCTGGTGTGGCTCGGCCGCTGGGTGCGCGAGATCACCTACCGCTGGCTCTACACCTCGGTCAAGGACCTGGGGATCCGTCAGAGTCTGTCGGTGTTCACCCAGTACGCGGTGGTCGGGGTGGGCGGCTTCATTGCGCTGCAGGCGTTGAACATCGACCTGACGGCGTTCGCGGTGTTCGCCGGCGCGTTGGGCGTCGGCCTCGGGCTGGGGCTGCAGGGGGTGGCTAACAACTTCATCAGCGGCCTGCTGCTGCTCGCCGAGCAGCCGCTGCGCACCGGGGATCTGGTGGTGATCGGCGGCACCGAGGGGGAGGTGACCCGCTTCGGCATCCGCTCGCTGACCATCAAGACCTGGGACAACCAGGAGATGATCATCCCCAACTCCGAGGTGGTCTCCGGCTCGTTCACCAACTGGACCCACAGCGACAACGTGATGCGCACCGTGCTCACCATCGGCGTCTCCTACGACGCCGATCCCCATCGGGTAGGGGAGCTGATCCGCGAGACGGTGAGCGCCCATCCGGCGGTGCTCGCCGAGCCCAAGCTGCGGGTGCTGCTGTGGGAGTTCGCCGACTCCTCGGTCAACTTCCGGGTGCAGTACTTCACCGACCTGCGCGCCTTCAGCCGGCTGGAGGTGGTCTCCGAGATGCATTTCGCCATCTGGGACGCGCTGAAGGCCAACGGCATCACCATCCCCTACCCGCAGCGCGACCTCTACGTGAAGGAGTGGCCGCGACCGCCGGTGGTCCCTGCGACCGGTGGGGGGCAACACGAAGCGGGGTGATGGCCGGGCCGTGCCGGTCGGCTGGGGCGGGTGTTGCGGAGGGGTTGGTGGTTTCGGTGAATGGTGCTTTCGACACGAAGGGCAAGAAGGGGAACGAAGGGCGAGAAGGGGGGTGGAGCGGGTAGAGCGTGGCAACGATGGAGGCGCGGCGTCATTTTTGCGCGTTGGCTACGCCGGTCGGATGTGATGCAGGGTTGGCTGGCCGCTGCCTTCGCTTGGTGTTGGAATTTTTAGGCAGATGAACATGTCCGTACTCGTTGCGTTAGATAACGGCGTAGGTTCGGAGTCCCGACATGGACGGCCGGCACGATCGCCAATCGACAATCATCACCTTCTCGCCTTTCGTTCCCCTTCTTGCCCTTCGTGGTGAATACCGCCGGTTGGCGCAGGCGGATCGCGGTCGACGATGCGGATCGGGAACGGCGCGCTGGCCTCGCCGGTGTAGAGGGAGCGGTGGGGGAAGGGGATCTCGATGCCGGCGGCGTCGAACGCCTCCTTGATCTCGATGTGGATGGTGTTGCGCAGGTCGAGGAAGCTCTCGCGGCGCGCCCATATCGAGAACTGCAGGTCCATCGACGACTCGCCGAAGCCGAGATGGATGAACAGTGGCTTGGGCTCCTCCAGGCACAACGGGTTGGCGTCGGCCACCGCGAAGAGCAGGTCGCGCACCCGCTTCATGTCCTCCTTGTAGGCGACCCCCAGCTTGACGTCGAGGCGGCGGATCGGGAAGCGGGTGAGGGTGGTGATCTCCGCCTTGATCAGCGTCTCGTTGGGGATGCGCACGAACAGGTTGTCGAAGGTGCGCAGCTTCACCGAGAGCAGATCGATGGCGAGCACCTCGCCCAGCGTCGAGCCCACCTGGATCACGTCGCCGACGCTGAACGGCCGTTCGGCGAGCAGGAACAGCCCGCTGATCAGGTTGGAGGCGGAGGTCTGCGAGGCGAAGCCGATCGCGACGGTGAAGACGCCGGCGGCGCCCAGCAGGACGTTGAGACTGAAGCCCAGCTCGCGCAGCGCGGAGAGGGCGAAGAGGATCAGCACCCCGTAGTGGACCACCCGGCGGGCGAGCTGCGCGGTGTGGGTGGAGAGGCGCTTGGCGCCGAAGCGGCGCACCGCCCCCGCGGCCAGCCGGGCGAGGGCGAAACCGGCGATCATCAGCACCGCCGCGCGGGTCACTGAGGCGAGGCGCTCGCCGCTCAGCCACTCCATCCAATCGGCCCACCACTCCATATCCGTCACTCCCCCTACTTGAACAGGCCGCCGAAGGCGCGGATCAGCATCCCCCCCTCCACCGCCTTGCGCGGCGCGGTGAGCCGCCGGGCCCGCGTGGCCTGCGGCGGTGCACCGGGATCGATCTTCAGCGAGGCCATCTCGCCGTCCTCGTCGCGCAGCAGGGTCACCGCCTCGCTCCATAGCTGACCGTTCTCCTCGCGGAAGATCGACAGCGCCGGAGCGGGGATGTTGACCCGTTCCAGGGGGAGCGGGGTCGCGGCCCGGTTGACCACCCGCAGCGGGGTCACCGCGTGGCTCGGCGAGGGTTCCACCTCGCTACGCTCCAGCACCGCCCGGGTGCGTCCCGCGTAGCACAGCTCCCCCTCCAGGGTGGAGGGGCCGAACCAGGTATCGGAGGGGCGGATCACCGGGGTCTCCAGCAGCGGATCGGTCAGCTCGCCCACCGCGACCGCCAGCCACAGCGGGGTGCTGACGAAGAGCGTCACCTCCTCGCCGGCGCAGAGGGTGAAGGCGACCCGCGGGCGGATGATCACCGGCCGGTCGGCCTGACGGGGGAAGGGGCGCAGTCGCGCCGGGGCATCGGCGAAGACGAAACGCAGTGGATCGCCCATGTTGTCGTCGGTGGCGGTGGCGATCCGCCACTCCTTGGCGAGCCGTCGGGCGCGCAGGGTGAGGGGGCCGATGGTGCGGGTCTGCTCCTCGCCCACCGCCAGCCTGCTCTCCGTCCACTCGTTCATGCCGCCGTCGCCCCCGTTTGCTATCGTCACGTTATCTTAGACGATGGGGGGAAGGGACGTGGAGAGTGACGGCTTGCTGTTTGCGGGGCGGCTGGCGCAGGGAGGCGTGGAGCGGCTGGATTGGGCCGGAGTGCGCGGCTGGCGGTCGGGGGAGGGGCTGCTGTGGGTCCACCTCCAGTACGACATCGAGGCGGCGGCCCGCTGGCTGTACGAGGAGAGCGGGATCGACGAGATGGTCGCCGACGCGCTGACCGCCGAGGCGACGCGGCCGCGGGTGATCGCCCACGACGGCGGGCTGCTGGCGGTGCTGCGCGGGGTCAACACCAACCCCGGCGCCGATCCCGAGGACATGGTCTCGTTACGCATCTGGCTGCAGCCCGGACGGGTCATCACCACCCGCCAGCGGCGTCTGCTCTCGGTGGAGGGGTTGCGCCAGGCCCTGGAGGCGGGGGAGGGGCCCGACGATCCGGCGGCCTTCCTCGCCGAGCTGGTGGAGCGGCTGACCGAGCGCATCGGCCTGGTCAGCGAGGCGATCGACGAGCGGCTGGTGGCGCTGGAGGAGCAGGCGCTCGACGAGGGGCGCCCCGACCCCCACGGCGAGGTGACCGAGATGCGCCGCCAGCTGATCCGGCTGCGCCGCTTTCTCGCGCCGCAGCGCGACGCCCTCAGCCGTTTGCAGCAGGAGCGGGTGGCGATCCTCGACGACGACAGCCGCCTGCGGCTGCGCGAGAGCGGCAACCTGCTGACCCGCTACGTGGAAGACCTCGATGCCGCCCACGAGCGCGCGGTGGTGACCCACGAGGAGATCGTCGCCCGCCAGTCGGAACTGCTCAACCGGCGGATGTACGCCCTCTCCCTGGTGGCGGGGATCTTCCTGCCGCTGGGCTTCGCCACCGGCCTGCTCGGGATCAACGTCGGCGGCATGCCGGGGGCGGAGAGCCCGTGGGGATTCTGGGTGGTGTGCGGGCTGCTCGGGCTGGCGGCGGTGGGGCAGCTGTGGCTGTTCAAGAGGATGCGCTGGCTGTAGGGAAGCGCGCCTGGGACGCGCTTCCCTCATCGGTTGAACGGGGGGGGGGCTGGTGGCGTGCCTTGCCGGGCGCGCGACCTGCCCTAAAGCAGGTGTTGGGGCAATGTCGTTCAGGGCCGCTCCTGCGGGGTAGGGTGTTGCTCCCTTCCGGCCTTTCGCCTTTTACCTTTCACCTCCTCTCGTGTTAGAACGAGGGCCGGAAAATGCCGTCGAATTTCAGGAAAGTCCCTAGATATGATCGCCAAGACCATCCAAGTCCCGAGGAAGATCGGCAAATACGACGTGGTCCGCGAGGTGGGCCGCGGCAGCATGGGGGTGGTCTATCTGGCTTTCGATCCCTACGTCAACCGCGAGGTGGCGATCAAGGTGGCCAACGCCGAGCAGCTCAACGACCCCACCTACGGCAACACCTACCGCAAGCTCTTCTTCAACGAGGCCCACACCGCCGGGATGCTCACCCATCCCAACCTGCTGGCGGTCTTCGACGCCGGTGTCGAGCAGGACATCTGCTACATCATCATGGAGTTCATTCCCGGCGGCGAGACCCTCAAGGACTACTGCCGCGCCGACAACCTGCTGCCGGTCGAGCGGGTGGTGGAGATGATCTTCAAATGCGCCAAGGCCCTCGACTACGCCCACCGCAAGGGGGTGATCCACCGCGACATCAAGCCCTCCAACATCCTGGTCACCCGTGACATGGACGTGCGCATCGCGGACTTCAGCATCGCCTACATGAACCGCTCCGATTCCGACACCTCGGTGACCCAGCCGGTGGGGCTGATGGGCTCGCCGCTCTACATGTCGCCGGAGCAGGCCAAGGAAGAGGTGTTGAGCAACCAGACCGATCTCTTCTCCCTCGGGCTGGTGATGTACGAGATGATCACCGGCAAGCACCCGTTCGCCGCCGAGACCTTTTCCGGCATCCTCAACAAGATCATCAACCAGGAGGCGCCGCCACTCAGCCGCTTCCGTGCAGGCGTCCCCGAAGGGTTGGAGGCGGTGATGCGCAAGGCGTTGGACAAGGAACTGTCGCGGCGCTACAAGAACGGGCTCGACTGGGCCGCCGACCTGAGCATGGCCTTCAATTACCTGGAACAGCACCACGATACGGTGAGCAACAAGGAGAAGTTCCTCGACGTGAAGGGGCTGGAGTTCTTCGGCGATTTCCCCGACAACGAGATCTGGGAGGTGATCAACGCCAGCCTGTGGCAGACCCACAAGGAGGGGGACGCGATCATCACCGAAGGGGAGGTGGACGACACCTTCTACATCATCGTCGGCGGCGAGGTGGTGGTGACCAAGGGGGATACGGTGATCGGCACCCTCAAGCGCGGCGACTGCTTCGGCGAGATGGGCTACATCATGAAGACCCGGCGCACCGCCAACATCCGTGCGATCGCCCCGGTGACCCTGATGAAGGTCAACTCCACGCTGATGGAGCAGGCCTCGGTCAACTGCCAGCTGCGTTTCCACAAGGTGTTCCTGCGCACCCTGATCGAACGGCTCTCACGCACCACCGCGCAGCTCGGCACCGTACATTGACGGCCGGGCCGTCAGTGTTGAGTGCCCGGTGTTGAGTGT
>NZ_BAAHXB010000121.1:0-16578 GCF_054657215.1 Endothiovibrio diazotrophicus | reverse complement strand
GTGGTCTTCGATCGGGTGACCACGATGACGGTGAGCCGATAGTAGGGCCGGACGACGCCCTCCCACCGCGTGCAGCCGAGCGGGAAGAGGTCCAACAGGTCGATCACCCACGGCGGGATGGTCGAGCGCGGAACCGCGGTGTCGAACGCGACGAAGGCTTTGAGGTCGGGGGCTTCCGTGCCGCCGATCTCTATGGGGACCGAGACGACAGCATCCAGGGGATCCAGGCAGGAGTTAAGAGTCGTCAACGTCAAGTTCGTTCTGCGACCAGTGTTCTTCTTCATCGGTAATGGGTTGGACGATGTAGTTATCAATTCCGGCGACGCGGGCTGCGGCGATCGCGGCGCTTTCGCTCTTGTAGTCGTCCTGTACTTTGCCGGCGGCAACCAAGGCCCAGCGGCCTCGTTTGCCTTCGGCAAGCAAGCGCGGAATCTCCCTCAGCCATAGGTCGTAGAGGGCGTAGTGCGCTTGGTCTTTCCGGTTTTTTTGCCGCTCCTCATGGAGCGGAGTGACTGGCATCTTGGCCATGCACGGCCACCTGTCGGTTAGGGTTTTGTAGGAATAAGCCTACACCACGATTTGCGAGACAGCTACCATGCCGTGGGGTAGGAAATGTACACGGATTGTCGAAGTTTCGTAACCGTTTTTGCCGAATTCCAAATCGATTTGGAATTCGAAAATTCTTAGTAACACCGTCAGCAATGGGGAAGCCGACATGGAAAAGACCTGTCCGAAATGCGGATACACCAGAAAGCCCACCGACGAGGCGCCGGATTGGCAGTGCCCTCAGTGTGGTGTGGCCTACGAGAAGGCGGCGCTGTCGCAGGGCGAGGAGATACGGGCCCGGCTCAAGGCGCGGGAGCAGGCGGAGGCCGCCGCGGCGGTGCGTGAGCAGCAGAGGGAGAAGGAGAAGAGCAAGCCGCCGAAGAAGGGGTATTGGGAGTCGGTGCTCGAATTCCGGGTGATGGCCTCCCCCGGTTTGTTGCGGGTGGTATTTGTCCTGGGGTTGGTGGCGATCGTTATCGGCGCCATCGGCGAGATGATGAAAGACCCTGGCCGCGGGTTTGCCGGGCTGTTCATCGGTCCCATCGTCTGGAGGGTCATGATCGAGCTGTTGATCCTGCCGTTCCGCATTCACGAGGCGCTGGAAGAGATTCGGGGTAGTCTGGCATCGGAGCCGGCCGAATAACCTCATTAAATTTGCCAAACTCTGCCAAATCGCCGAATCCCATCGGCCCGCCTGAGTAGCATCGGGCGCTCAAAGGAGCGCCTTGCATGCACAGACTTTCCAAGAATTTCACCCTGGCTGAGTTGCTGCACTCGGATACCGCGGAGCGGTTTCCGGTGCTGGCGGCTGCTCAAGAGAATCCGCCCGCGGATGTGGTGTTTCGGCTCCAGTATCTGGCGTCCAATGCGTTGCAGCCTTGTCGCGATGCGCTGGCGTGGCCGCTGACGGTGACCTCCGGGTGGCGTTCGCCCGCGCTGAATGAGCGGATCGGGGGCTCTCGGATGTCGCAGCACCTCGTTGGCGAGGCCGCTGACCTGAATGTGGCGCCGGGCTTCCTGGAATACGCCGATCTGCGGTTGGTAGGCCCCCGCCTGGAGCCGGTGGTTACGGTGCGTGAGACCGTGCGTAGCCGGCTGGGGCGTCGGCTGTCGGCCGGCGTGAACGCGAATTTCTACCTCTTCGCCTGGGTCTGCCTGAATCTGGATCGACTCGACGTGGATCAGGTGATCCATGAGTACGGCTCCCCCGGCCGCCCGGCGTGGGTGCATCTGGCCACCTCTCCCGGCACGGGACCGAAGTATGGCACCTCGCGCATCACGGTGGTGGGACGGCATACCGGGGGCGAGTACCGGGATCTCTCCGTCGATGACGCCCTGGCGCTGGGGTTGTAAGGGTGGAACAGCTCGCCCTTGAGGTTGCCAAGCAATACGGCCCCATGTGGGTAGCTTTTGGCGCGTTCCTGTGGGGGCTGTACAAGATCGCCGGGCGGCTCGCCGACGGTTTGGTCGGTGCCGCGAATCGGCTGGTGGATCAGATGATCCGCCAAAACGACGCCCTGGAACGGCAGGCCACTGCCGTAGAGGGAATCTCTACCCGCCTGGATCTGCTCACCAGTATCGAAGAGGCGCTGGCGGAGCAGCGGGTGACGCTGGCGGCGATCAGCCATAACCAGAGCGAAGTCAAAAAGGACGTGGAACGTCTGGTGGATCGGGATCGGGATAGGGATAAGTGATGGACGAAATACTGACCCAATATCGACGCGAGCGGGAGGTGATCCTGGAGGTGCTGGCTGCGCAGGATGGCGGCTCAGCCGACCGGAAGGCGCTGTGGTTCGGGTTGTCGACTCTCGGCTTGCCGATGGACCAAAAGACCTTCCTGGATCATGTGCAGTACCTCGCCGACAAGAAGTACCTGACCGTTACCGGAAAAAAGGCGATGCGGGTGACCGTGTTCGTCGTCAAGATCACCCCCGCCGGCCGCGACGTGCTGCACGGTGCCATCTGCGACCCTGGCGTGGGACAGGGCTGTCCCGCCATCCCCGCCGCCTGCCACCACGGGGGGTAATCCCCCCATGGCGCGCAAGTCCTACAACGCCAAACAGCGGGAGACCGTCTTTCACGTTTGGCGTCTCTCCGGCCAATCGGCCACCGATACCCTGAAGACGCTGAAAGAGGAGTACCGCTGGCCGCTCGGGCGGCAGACGCTGTACAACTGGATCGAGCGCTATGGCTGGGAGAAGCGGGCGGCGGAGCTGGATGTCGAAGAGGCGAAGGTGGCCGCCTCGCAGGCGCAGGGGATGGATGGGTTGTTGGCGGATTTGATCCGCCAAAAGACCCGCTATGAGCGCTATTTCGCTGAGCTGGAAGGCGTCGATCCGGATGCCACCACCGCCTATGCGAACCTCTGCAAGAACATCGATCAGATGCAGCAGCGGGGGGAGCGTCAACGCGACGAGGAAGAGACGGATGGCGACGACGCGGACGCACCACCGCCCCCGCCCATCGAAGACTTCGAAGCGGAGTTCGAGGCGTGGTGCAAGGAGCGCACCCCGCGCTGGAACTGGGACTGGGCGCATCTTCGGAAGATCCGTAGCGCCCTGGGGCGCTTCTATCGCCGCGAGGCCCCCAACCTGATCATCACCGTGCCTCCCCGGCACGGGAAGAGCGAGCAGACCACCAAACGCGCCCCCGCGTTCCTCCTGGAGCGGCATCCCGATCGCCGCGTCATCGTCGGCTGCTACAACCAGCAGCTCGCCAACAAATTCAGCCGGGCCGCCCGCAAGCTGACTCAAGTTCGGCTGTCGAAGGATCTGAACACGGCTCAGGAGTGGGAAACCGAGGCCGATGGCGGGTTTCGCGCTGTCGGCGTTGGCGCGGGCGTCACCGGCCACGGCGCCGACTGGATCTATATCGACGATCCGGTGAAGAGCCGCGAGGAGGCGAATTCGGCGACCTATCGGGAGAAGGTCTGGGAATGGTTCAAAGACGACCTGTACACGCGACTCGAACCGGGTGGCGGCTTCGTCTTGATCATGACCCGCTGGCATCACGATGACTTGGCCGGCCGCATCCTCGCCGACGAGGAGCTATCCCAAGACACCGAGGTGCTGCATCTGCCGGCGATCGCTGACGAGCCGAACGATCCCCTGGGCCGGGAGATCGGTGAAGCGCTCTGCCCTGAGCGATACGACGTGCCGAAGCTGAAGAAGCTGGAGGCGCTGCTCGGCGACTCCTTCCTTGCGTTGTACCAGGGGCGTCCCACCAAGTCTTCGGGTGATGTGATCCATTCCGATTGGTGGCGCCGCTATCCGGCGGTTCAATCCAGCTATCGGCGGGTGATTCAAAGCTGGGATACCGCGCAGAAAGATAAGGAACGGAACGACTACAACGTCTGCACCACCTGGGGTGAGACACACGGCGGAGAGCTGCATCTGCTGCACGTCTACCGGGAACGACTTCAGTATCCAGCCTTGAAGCGCATCGCCATCGCCATGGCGATGCGCTGGAGGCCCGACGTGGTGCTGATCGAAGACAAGGGACACGGCACCGCGCTGCTGCAGGAATTCAAGGGCGACACCGAGACGCGCAAGAAGGTTCGCCACCTCAAGATCAGCTTCATCGCCGTGATGCCGGAGTCCGACAAGGTGGGACGGATGGAGGTGGAGGCGGATCAGATCAAGGCGGGCCGGGTGTTCCTCCCCGAGGCGGCGCCTTGGCTGCCGGAATTCGAACAGGAGTGCAGCCACTTCCCAGCCGTGGCACACGATGACCAGGTGGATTCCATGTCGCAGGCGCTCTTCTATCTCGGGAGTCATTGGCGACAGAAGCGGGCGGACTACACCGCGTTCACGATCAAGGGGCTGTAGGCATGAAGTTCGACGAAAAGGTATTGATCGCCGCCTACCGCGGAGACGGCGGATTCGAAGACGGCTCCTATTTGGTCTCTCACCCGCGAGAGAGCGAGACGAAGTACGCGAAGCGCAAGGCGCTGGCGGTCTACCCCAACTACACCAAGAAGGTGGTCAACGCCTATCTCGGGTTCATTTTCGCCGCCCGCGCCAATCGCACCGGGGGCGGCAAGGGTTGGGAGGCGTTCGAGAAGGACGCCGACGGGTTGGGTACGGGCGTCGGTGCGGTGCTGCGGCGCCATTTCCGTTTGTCGATGGTGCTGGGGACGATGTACCTGATCGTGGATCGGCCAAGGGGAAAGGCGGTGACCTCCGCCGATGAACAGGCGCTGCCCCCCTACATCGTCGCTCGCCGCAAGAGCCAGGTTCACAAGATCGATACGGATGATCGGGGGCGCTACACCAAGGTTGCGTTCACCGAGTTGAAGGGCAAGCAGGTCCGGTATCGATGGTTCGACACGAACCGGTGGTGGGTCACCGACGATCGCGAGGGCGAGAGCGTCATCACCGAAGATGGTGAACGGTTGGAGGGAGAGCACAAGCTGGGAGTGGTGCCGGTGGTGCCGCTCCATTGCGAGGAGCCGCTGGAGCAAACCGATACGAGTGCGGACTCCTTCGCGAAGGAGATCGCGAAGCTGAACTACGAGCTGTTCAACGCGCTGTCGGAGCTGCGCGAGCTGTTCCGCTCGCAGACCTTTTCCATCTTCACCCTGCCGTTCCGGGACACCACCGAGGCAAAGGATACCGAGCTGAAACTCAGCACCGAGAATGCCGTCGCCTACAACCCGGAGGGTGGCGGCAAGCCCGGTTTCGTGGCGCCCCCGGACGGCCCGGTGGAGCGCTACATGGATTACCTGGATTGGCTGATCGACCGCATCTACCAGTTGGCGGGGTTGGAGTTCTCCGGCGGCTCTGCTCGGCAGGCCAGCAGCGGGGCCTCGGGGGTGGCGCTCTCGTTCCAGTTCCAGGAGACCAACCGCAGCATCGCCGGCATGGCGCAGCAGATCGAGACGGCGGAGCGGGCGGTCGCCGATATCGTCGGGCGGTGGCACGGCGAACAGGATCGGCCGGTGATCGCCTACCCCCGGGACTTCAACGTGATCGATCTATTGCAGCAGCTTCAGATCGTGATGGATGCGTTGACCATGCAGATCTCCGACACGTTCGGACGGACGCTGAAGAAGCGGTTGGCGCGGTCGGTGCTGGGAAGCACCACGGATCAGGCGACGCTGGATCAGATCGACAAGGAGATCGATGCCGGAACCGATCCCTACGGCGATCGCATCGCGAAGGCGGCCGGGGCGAAGGCGTAGCGGGCAGTGGCGGCGGCTCCGGATACCGACTGGGACGCCCTGCAAAAGGCGCTGTGGCGGGAGGTGCTGGTCAATGATGGGCGGCTGGAGGCGGAGACCTCCGCGTTCATCGCGGAGTTCACCACTGGGCTCCGTGCGGACGGGTGGACCGTCTCACCGGAAAACGAGGCTCGTCTCGCCGCCTACGTGGATTCGGTGACGGGTTCGCTGGATGGCGCGATCGGCGCCGCGGTGAAGCCCGTAGCGCTGGCGACGCAGCAGAGTGGGACGCTCGCCTCGGAGTTCGTCCGCAAACAGATCGAGGCGGCCTTTCGCCGCCGCTGGGACGATGACCTGCAACTGTCCGACCGGGTCTGGAGCTGGGGCGAGAAGACGCGCAACGGCGTGCTGGAGACGGTGGCGCAGGGGGCGCGGGTGCAGCGGGAGGTGGGCTCGCTCGTGATGGACATGCAGCGCACGGTCGAGGCGCTGGCCGGCCAGCGATTCGCGGCGGTCGCCCATCCGCCCGGCATGGAGTCGCTGGAGGGTACGTTGTCGCTGATCGCCCGGACAGTCGCCCCCCTGCATCATGACCCGGAGTCGATGGCCAAGTGGAAGAAGGCACTGGCGGAGGCGCGGGGCTGGGCCAACAATCTGCGGGAGAACGGGACGGCTCAGGCGGCCAAGCGGTTCGTCCGCGAGTTGGACGATGCAGTGTTGAAGGGTAGCGAGGCCGCCGCGGACAATGCGCTGCGCTGGTTTATCTACGACAAACAGCTCTACAACATGAAGCGCATTGCCCGCACCGAGATGGCCACCGCCCACCACAATGCGCTGATCGAGGGCACCGAGCAGCAGGATTGGGTGATCGGCTATCATTGGCGGCTCTCCGCCTCTCACCCCGATCCGGATATCTGCGACTACTACGCGGACGTGGAGTTCGGGCTCGGCAAAGGGGTGTGGCCGAAAGACCAGGTGCCACGGGCGAAGGCTCACCCCCATTGCATGTGCGCCCTGGTGCCGCGGGTGACGCCGCGACAGGTGGAAGGGTCCACCTCGTATGGCGACTTCCTGGAGCGGCTACCCGAATCCCAGCGGGCCGCGATGATGCCGAGGTGGGCGCAGGATATGACCCACCTCGGGCTGTCGCCCTCCGATCTGGTGGCCAGCGGGTCGGATCAGATGATGACCCGCGAGGCGATGCGCTCGCTGCTCGGCGAGGAGCGGGCCGATGCGTTGCAGGCGCTGGGGCGGTCGATGCGGGAACCCGCGTGGCCGAATATCACGCTGCGGTTGCATGGGGCGGAGACCCAGCGCACCTTGGCGGCCCTGGGCGAGCACACCGACGATCCCGAGGTGAAGCGGTTGCTCGATTCGCTGCAGCTGGATCCGGCGGCGCGGCGGGTGCCGGTGGACAGCCGGCAGTGGCATTACCTGAAGCGGCGCTATCAGGATGGTGTGGATCTGAAGGGCGTGGATTCGCTGGATCGATACTATGATCAGGTGCTGGGCCAGAAGGATTCGCAGGTCTATGTTAGAGGTGAGGGCAAAGGGCGCCGCTATCTGGTGCATTCGCCTTCCAGCGATTGGATTGCAATCACCGACGCCCGAGGTCGGCGGATTACCACCCATCCCCGGCGCGGGGAAATTGATGGAGAACCACAGTGGACGATTCAGGATCTGATCGCCTCTACCCCTACTACATCCTGACCACCGACGCCCTGCCGATCGGGGCGGGCGTGCGGGAGGAGCGGGAGCGGTTGGCGGGCTTGGATCTCACCGAGGCGGAGCGCGCTCGTCTGGCGGAGCTGGATTCCGCGCTGCTCGAGGAGGTGGCCGATCGCGAGGGTGAGGTGGATGCGTCGGTGCTCGCCGATGACGTGACCCGAGACCTGAACCGCTGGTGGTGGCACCTCGGGGCGTTGCGCTCCGGGCGGTATCCCGTTGCGCTGTTGCCGCCCCACCTGGAGCGGGCGTATCGGCTCACCCGAGGTGAGGCACGCCGATCGGCCTAGACGGGCCGGAGAGGGGCCTTCAGGCGTTGCGCAATCTTGGGGAAGGAAAGGGTAGCTCCTCCCCAAAGCAGAGGCTGAAATAGACAATGAGCACTCTGGGGCTTTTTGAAGATAGGGGAGCTGATTTTTCGGATTGCGGGTGTTACCGATATCGGCTGTGGAGAACGTGGGATGCGGCGCCTCCTGCGGTATTCGTGATGTTGAATCCGAGCACCGCAGATGCGCTGACGGATGATCCAACAATACGGCGTTGCCGCCGATACGCTCTTGAATGGGGGTACGGTGGATTGGTGGTCGTGAACTTGTTTGCGTGGATGGCCACTGATCCAACCGAAATGCTATCAGCCGCTGATCCAGTCGGGCCATGCAACGACGATCACATCATTTCTTCCGTGAAGGATTCTGGCGTGGTGCTTTGTGCGTGGGGAAATCACGGAAGCCACATGGATCGAGCAGCAAAGGTGCATGCTCTGATCAAGAGCGCTGGCGTTGATCCGATGGTCCTACGCTTAACGAAATTGCATCAGCCCGCTCACCCTTTGTATTTGCCGTCAAATTTAGTTCCTGCACAGTGGATAAATGGCTTGGCCGCATAATGCAGAGGATCAAGTCGGGCCGGCCGGTATTCGCCGGCTCCGATGTCGATCGGGCGGGCCTGATGCGATCGGGCAAGCCGCCGGCACTCACCGGGTTGGTCGCCGAACACCGCGGGGCGAAGCGGAGGCTGGTACTGAGCTACCACGCCGATTAAATCAATTTGTCAAACTCTGCCAATCCGCCATCGGCGGATTTTTTTTTGTCTTACGGTTCGGGCTCACTCGCTTTCTCACTACAGCGGAGCCTGACCAATGGCGGATGATTCCAACGCCGATCCGAACAAGGGCGGCGAAGACCCGAGTAAGGCCGATCCCAACAAGGGCGGCGATGATCCCAGCAAGGACGATCCCAACAAGGGCGGCAGTTCCAACAACACTCCCGACGAAGCCGCCATTCGCGCCCAAGTGGCCCGCGAGTTCGCCGACCGCTTGAAGGGCATCACCGGTGCCGATTCGCTGGATGCGCTCGAAGCCCAGACGAAGACCGCCGCCGATGAACAGCTCAAGAAACAGGGCGAGTTCGAGAAGCTGGCCAATGCGAAGGCGGCTGAGGCGCTGGAGCTGAAAGCCAAGTGGCACGCCACCCTCACCTCCAACGCCCTCCTCTCCGCTGCCTCTGCGGCCGATGCCGTGAACGCCACCGTGGTGTCCGAGCTGCTCGCCCCCAAGGCGCAGGTCGATGACGCCGGCAACGTGACGATCGACGGGAAGTCGCCGGCAGGTGCCGTCGAGGCGCTGCTCAAGGAGCACCCCTACCTGAAGAAGGCGGCCGGCGGCGGTGGTAGCGGTGCGGGGGCGGGGGGCGGCGGAGCCGCTCAGGCCGATTATCAGGAAGCGAAGAAGGCCGGCAACCTCACGGGGATGCTGAAGGCCAAGCGCGAAAAGCAGTAAGGCGGGCTGAATCATGGATCTGAGTTACGAGTACCAGAATGCGAGGCGCGATCTCTCCGACGAGATCGCGGTGGTGGCGGCGAACGAACCCGCACTGATCTCGGTGGTGGAATTCGGTGGGATGGAGGCAACCGCCACCAAGCACGAGTGGGCCGAAGACCAGATGGGGGCGGAGCTGGTGGTGCTCACCGCGGCGGCGGTGATTGACGCCACCACCTTCGAGGTGGAGAGCGCGGCCAACCTGTTGCCGGGCATCGTGCTCACCAACGAAGGCGACGAGGCGATCCGGATCAGCGGCGTGGATACCGAGACGAATCGGATCACCGTGCTGCGTGGTTACGGCACCACCACCCCCAAGGCGATTCCCGCCGGGCGCAAGCTGCGGGTGGTGAGCCGGCCGCGGCCGGAGGGCACCGATCCCGGTGACGATCCCACCAACCAGCCGGGTACGCAGTGGAACCAGACCGAGATCTTCGACACCACGGCGAAGGTGAGCCGTACCGCTCAGGCGGTGGCGAAGTACGGGATCGCGGATGCGCTCGATTATCAGGTGGAGCATCAGATGAAGGTGCTCGCACGGCGGATGAACAATTCCACCATCTACGGTATCCGGGTGCTGCGCACGAAGACCGACGATGGTTCGATGGGCGGCCTGCTCTATTTCCTCGGTCAGCCGAATGCCATCCGCATCCCGGCGGGTGGCGCCGAAGTGAGTCTCGGACTCCTGAACGACACCACCGAGGCGATCGTCGCCCGCGGCGGGCGGCCCTCGGTGATCCTCTGCGGAACCAAGCAGGCGCGGAAGATCAGCGCACAGAACAAAGAGAAGATCCAGGTTCTGCGCGAAGATCGCGCTACGGGCAACGTGGTCTATGAGGTGGTGAGCGATCTGCCCATGGGCATCACTACCCGCGTGGTGGTGGAGCCCAACTTCCCCGATTCCAAAATCGCGCTGTTGGACCCCGCGAAGATTCGCATCGCGCCACTGAAGGACGGGGCGCTGGCCGATAAGGATGCGACTCCCGCCGGAGCCGACTACTTCGCCCGCCGAATCCTCGGTGAGTACACCATGGAGTTCAAGAACGCCTTGGAGAGTGCCGCGCTGATCGAGGAGTTGGCGTGATGGAGCTGGTCTACCGCATCACCAAGGGCGGCCAGCTCCAGTTGGTGGGGATGGAGGATGGGTTCTCCATCTACCACTTCACCGAGGGCAGTTTCCTTTATACCCCCTACGGCCTGATCGAGGCGCTCCACGGCGGGCTCTTCCGAGCTGCCGGTGAGCTGGTGGAGTGGCTGGATCAGCAGATCAAGAGCGGCAAGGTTTCTTCGGTGGAGCCTTGCGAGGCACAGGATTCTTCCAGCAGCGACAACGGAGAGACGGATGCCGGGGCCATGGATGGCACCTCCTCGCCCGCGGGCGAGGAGGCCGGTGGTGAATCCGATGATTCGGCCGCGGGCGAGCCGCCGGCCGCGCCGCGCAGCCGCAAGGGCTCAGGCAAGTAATCCCGATGTTCGATTTCCGCTTCGATGGCGCTGAAGGCGTCGCCCAGCTCCCCGGCATCCTGGCCTCTCTGGCGGAGCCGATCGCGGGGGTGGCGGCGGAGGAGTACACCGAGGCGGTGCTCGACTGGATCGGTGCGGGGAAGGTCTCCACCAAGTCGAGTGGTCTCGAACAGGGTATCGGCTGGATCGCTGCGGCGGGCGGTGCGGTGGAGGTGTTCTCCGCCTCGTCGCGGTCGCGGTGGATCGAGGAGGGGACCAGGCCTCACGTCATCAAGCCGCGGCCCGGCCGCCAGGCGCTGAAGATCCCGACGCCGGGCGGCTACATCCTCCGCCGGCAGGTCAACCACCCTGGCACGAAGGCGCAGCCTTTCTTCTTCGCCGATCTGGCGAATCGCCAGGAGCGGATGAAAGCAGGGATTTTGCGGTTCGTGGCCGCACAGACGGGGGCGGAGCAATGAAGCGGGCGCTGATCGGTTGGGCGAAAGATGCGGTGCACAACTGCCTGGTGCATCCGCTGATGCCCTGGCTGCCGCGGCGGTGGGGCGACGCGCTCCATCGGGCCAATGCCGAGTGGGCATACGGGTCGGAGGGTGAACAGTGAGCTGGGCGACGGTCGATGACTGCAACGACGGGATGGTGACGGTGATCCAGGAGGATCTCGACTTCGCCCTCTCGTGGTTGCAGATTCTGCTGGCGTCCAAGGATATCGATCCCTCGGAAGTCCCCGCCGGCAACCAGACGCTCAAGTCGCTCCAGGTGGTCAAGGCATTGGAGGCCGCCTGTCTCCGTGATGCCAGCGGGCAAGATTCGCCCGTGCTTAAGAAGGCGCCCCAATACCGCCAGCAGGCGGATGACATGGCGGCCCTGGTGTCGCGTAAGTCGCTGGGGCTGGATCAGGCGGCGAGTAGTAGTTCTTCCTCCTTCGCCTCCATCGCAATCGGGAGAGGCTGATGCTGATCAATGGGCTGATGGCGATGCGGCGGGTGGTGAAGGAATACGAGCCGCTGCAGGCGCGCCTAGTGGAGCTATACGGGCGGCCGGCGAAATACTGGATCGGGATCAAGAAGCCGCAGAAGAGTAGCGACTACCCGTCCTTCGTTTTCGCAATCCTGGAGGAGAAGCGTGTCCCCTCGGAACGCAAGCGGGTGCAGCGCATCGGCATCGCCTGGTTCCTGCAGCAACCTGGTGTGGATGACGATGGAGAGGTCCACCAGGGGATGCTTGATCTGTCGGAGATCGGCGAACTGGTGGTCGCTGCTATCCGGGCCGATCTCTCCCTCGGCGGCATCGCACAGGTGGACGCTGATCTCGAGACGCTGACCGATGTGTCGATCAGCCATCCCAATTACCACGGCGAGACCGTGATCAAACTGAAAATCAAAGAGGTCCCCCATGGCTGAGAGCACGCCTAGAACCTTCTCTGTGACCATCTCCGAAGAGGGGGATGGCCACATCCACAAGGGCATCCCCCGGAAGACGGGGGCGACCATTGAAGTGAGTGATACGGACAAGGTGTGGCTGGGCAATATGGGGCTGATCGAGCAGAAGGGCGCCACTGCTGCCAACAAGGCCAACGCTGAGGAGAAAAGCTGATGGCCACTTATTACAGCTACGAAGAGCGTACGTATATCGGCAACGGCCTGATCTGGCTCGCGGAGTTCAATAGTGAGGCTCCCATGATCCATATCGGCGACTGCACGAAGCTGACGCTGGGGATCAAAACCAACTCCATCAAGACGCCTCAGAATATGACGGGGGGTGGCGGCAACCTGAACAACACCACCCGCATCTCCGAAGCAACCGTCTCGATCACTGCGAAGGAAGTGCAGTCGCAGACGCTGGCGCTGGCGTTGTGGGGGCACGCGATGAAGGGTGTCGGCGGAACGGTGACCGGTGATCCGGTGACGTTGTTGCGCGGTGGCCTCAATCGTGTCGGCAGAACCGGCATGTCCAACGTGCAAATCACCGATAACCAGGGCGTCCTGGTGGACGCCGCTAGTTACGAAGTGCGATCCGGGGGTATCTATCTGCCACCGAGCGCGGACCCGAGTACCGACACTCCGATCGTTGCGACCATGGCGTACAAGTATCCTCCGATGGATACGATCGAGGCGCTTACCAATACGGGTAAGGAGTATCACCTCCTGTTCGAGGGGCTGAATGAGGCCAAGTCCGGAAAGCCCTTCGTGGTGGACGTGTGGCGTACTTCGTTCGCACCCACTACCGGCTTGGATTTGATCACCGACAAGGCCACCGAGCTACCGCTGGTGGGTGAAGCGTTGGTCGATTTCTCTAAGCCGCCTGGCGAGAGTCGGTACTTCCGCGCCGAGCAGGTGATGTAACCCCGTGAAGGAGCTGGGACAGGACGGCACCAACCCGCGCACGCACCGTGAGACGGTGCCGGCGGGTGCCACCTCCCAGCTAATCATCGTCAGCGACTGCGTGCCGCCGATCTCGTTGATGGTGGTGCCCTCCCCGGGGGCTCGGGCGGTGGTGGAGACGACGCGCTCCACCGAGTACTGGATCAACAGCGGTGATGCCTTCTGGACGCCGTGGGGCGGCGGCGAGGCAACCAGCCAGACGCCCGCCGATCTCCTCTCCCGCGAGTACGCCTTGCGGGTGATCGCTATCGATGGGCCGGTGACGTTCGAGGTGCTGGTCTGATGATGGTGCTGGTCTGATGGCGATGTGGCGGATCGGTGGGGATGCGGCTGGCTCCGGGCTGGAATCCGTTTTCACCGACGAGGAGATTGCGGCGCTGACGGCGCCACCCCCGGAGATCAAAAGCGACGCGGAGCTGGTGGCCGGCCTGAACGCGCAGGCCGAAGACTTGACCAACCGACTGAACGTGATCGCGACCGCCGTCGGCCGGGCCGCCGGCCGGTGGAACACCTGACCAACAACCCGCGCATCCGCGCATCACACAGAGGACCAAGCCCATGGCTGACCCCAACGCCGCTCCCGTCGATACCGCCGAGGAGCTCAACACCCCCATCACCGTGACCGTCGATGCCGGCACTCCGGTAAGTGCGCCCACCGTCGGCGCCGTCGATGACCTCGGCGGCGCCGTGGTCTCCGCTCCGGCGGCTCCCACCTTCACGCCTCGCACCCCCAGCGACACCCTGAGCGAGGCCAATCTCAACATCAACGTGCAGACCCTGGGCGCGTCGGTGACCGCCCGCCTGCAGGAGCTGTCGAATCAGATCGGGGGCGCCGGCCTGGCGAAGGCCGCCGATGTGAAGGCCCGCCTGGATGCCTTGATCGGTAACATGAACACCGCTCTGGGTGTTCTCGCCGGCAACGTCAATGCCCGCTTCTCGACCACTGCATCCAATATCAACACCTTGGCCGGCGTCATCGCACTCGTCGATGAGAAGGTGATGGCGATCGACGAGGTGTTCGGCCTGAACGCGGGCGATATCGCTGCCCAGCTCACCTCCATCCAGCAGTTCTTCGATTCCCTGAGCGAGTCCGACATGGATCTCGTCGGCGCCCTGGATGCCGCGATCGACGAATTGAACAGCCGGCCCGTGCATCGGGGTGTCGAGGTGATGGTGACCGCTTCCAACGGCATCTACTCCTTCGCGCTGCTCGATCACGGCTTCCCCGAGCAGACCGTCGATGATTACGTGGTGACCGCGCAGGTCATCGGCAATCCGCAGGCCATGGCCTACGTCACCGCCAAAACCTCCGTCGGCTGTGCCATCGAGATCAAGAGCAACGGCGTGCATGTGACCCCGCAGCCCGTCGATTGCGCAACGACTCCCGTCAAGGTGGCCATCGGCGTCACCCACGCCCCCGTCCACGTCCTCACCTTCGGGGTCGACGTGATCAATAGCGGGTCGGTGGTGGGTGATCCGGTGGGCACCCATGTGGAGAACGTCGGGGCCTAATCGGCTCCGTTCATCTGTAGTTGGTATCTCCAAAGATTGAAACGCATGTTTCAAGGGCGGCGGTGATTCCGCCGCCCTTTTTTTATTTCGGGGATTTGAAGATATGAATTTCAAGATTGGAAACATGACGTCAGAGGTCGATCCACGAGAGTCGGCGGATTACCTGCTGTGCGACGGTCGGCTGGTGGCGCAGGCGGACTACCCGGAGCTATTCGCGGCACTCGGACATGAGTGGGCAGGCGAAGAGGTCTTCGATCAGACGACGCTGTTTCGCCTGCCGGATCTCGCCTCCAACATGGATGGCGGGGATCCGGAGTACTACCACGTCCGTTGGCGGGTGAGCCCCTTCGCCTATGTGATTACCGGATCTCAAGAGATCGGCGGCATGTCATTCGGGGAGGCCGTGGGCAAGGGATGGCTGCACTGGTGGAGGGATGGCCAGAAAGCGTTCATTGACCGAATGAACAAGAGTGTGGCGACGCTATGGAGCATCCTGGTCTCGCACCGCCACCCGCTGGAGCCCCACTCCCACCCGGAGCTGGCGGCCAAGGATCACAACCACCCCGATTTGGCTCCGGAGTCGCACACCCACGATGACCGCTATGCGCAGAAAAGCCACACGCACGCAGCGCATGAAGTAGGCGCTGCGACCGCAGATCACGATCACGATGGTCGATACGCCACGATAGATCACGCCCACGCCGGCATGCCGGTGGGTGGCGCCTATCCGATGGAGGTGGGGTATACCGAAAACATCAATGCCATGTCCGACCCAACGGTGAAGCATGCGTTATACCTCCAGGCCGGGGGCGTAGTGTTCGTCAGCGCGATAGTCGATGTCAGCGCTGCCGCCGCCGGGCGTGTCAGGATTGGACTATCTCTGCCGGAGGGCGCACCTGCATCAAGCGCAAATTTCATTCGTGGGGTGGCGACCACCGACGGAAACATCGGGTGGGGTATGGGGATCAACAACAACGAATGGCTCTTCGCATTCGATGCTGCCAACAGAGACCATCACCTCTGGTTCGTGCAGTTCTCCTACCCGCTGGCATAGACCATGAGTAACCCGGATCTCCGCCTTTCCCTCCTGCTGCAGACCGCGGTCAGCGGCCTGGAGCAAGTCCGCGGCTTGGTCTCCGAGATCGAGGATCTCGGTGGTACGGCCGGGGAGACGGGGGCTGAGGCGGCGCGCCTCGGTGAGGCGCTCGATGCCTTGGCGGGACAGCAGGGGGCGGTGGCGACGGCTCGCGAGCTGGAGCGCAGTGCGCAGGCGCTGCACGAATCCTACGACGATGCGGCGGCCACGCTGCGGTTCTATGAGGAGGAGTTGGAGCGGACCGGCAACGCGGACGAAGCGCTGCAGAAAAAGTGGCACGAACAATCCCAGCTCGTGTCTCGACTCTCCACCGAGTATCACACCGCTCGGGACGCGCTGGCGGCCGCGCGTCAGGAGGTCGCCGCCGTCGGCGTCGAGACCGAGGACCTTGCCGCGGCGGAACAGCAGATCGCGGCGGCGGCCCGCGATACGCAGACGGCGCTCGAGGGCAAGATCGACGCGCTGCGGGAGATCAAGACGATCTCCGCAGGGGCTGCGGAGGAGGCCGCCGCCGCGGAACGGGCGGCGGCCGAAGAGGCGGATCGGGCCGCCCGCGCCACGCAGGCTCAGGCGGATGCGTGGCATCGTCTGGGGGTGGCCACCAAGGCGGAGTTGGCGCAGCTGGCGGAAGGTGCTCGCTCGGACTTCAGCGCGATCGAGGCGTCCGGAGAGGCGAGCTACGAGCAACTGGAGCATGCGGCACGTACCGCGCTCGAGAAGATCGCAGCGGCCCACGGCGGAATCGTACCGGAGGCGGATCGGGCTCGCCACGCGATCTTCGAGCAGCTCGAGACGCAACGGGAGGCGGCGGAGGCGGCGGAGCGTGGGGCACGGGCGGCGCAGGAACAGGCGGCTGCGTGGCACCGCCTGGGGGTGG